>NZ_JCAKNE010000002.1:41883-173546 GCF_059515965.1 Propioniciclava sp. LT432
TGCGTCTGATCCCCGGAGAGGGGGGGGCATGGTGTTTTTGGGGGGACACGCCACTTCGCATCAGAACGCCCCTGAGGGAGAACGTATGCCTGCCTATGAACGGATCCTGCTGAAGCTTTCGGGGGAGGCGTTCGGGGGTGGCTCGGTCGGCGTGGATCCGGACGTCATCGCGCGCATCGCCGGTGAGATCGCCGAGATCGTGGCCTCGGGTACGCAGGTGGCGATCGTGACCGGTGGCGGCAACTTCTTCCGTGGTGCGCAGCTGCAGCAGCGGGGCATGGACCGTCGCCGCGCCGACTACATGGGCATGCTGGGCACCGTGATGAACTGCCTGGCGCTGCAGGACTTCCTGGAGCAGGCCGGCGTCCCGACCCGCGTGCAGACCGCGATCACCATGGGCCAGGTGGCCGAGCCCTACATCCCGCTCCGCGCCGTCCGCCACCTCGAGAAGGGCCGCGTCGTCCTCTTCGGCGCCGGTTCGGGCATGCCGTTCTTCTCCACCGACACCGTCGCGGCCCAGCGGGCCCTGGAGATCGGCGCCGACGTGCTGCTGATGAGCAAGAACGGCGTCGACGGCGTCTACGACTCCGACCCGCGCACCAACCCCGGGGCGCGTCGCTACGACGAGCTCACGTACACCGAGTTCCTGGCGCAGGACCTCAAGGTGGCCGACGCCACCTCCATCAGCCTGGCGCGGGACAATGGCCTCCCCATGGTCTTCTTCGACCTCGGCGTCCGCGGCAACATCGCGCGGATCGTCAACGGTGAGAAGATCGGGACGACCGTCCACGCCTGAGAAGACCGACACAGACAAGGAACAGCGACGATGATTGCCGACATCATGGCGACCGCCGAACAGAAGATGCACGCCACCATCGAGCACGCGAAGGACGAGCTCGCCGCCATCCGGACCGGGCGCGCCCACCCCGCCATGTTCAACAAGATCATGGTCGACTACTACGGCACACCGACCCCGCTGCAGCAGTTGGCCACCTTCCAGGTGCCGGAGGCCCGCATGGTGCTCATCAGCCCGTTCGACCGCGGCGCGATGAACGCGATCGAGAAGGCCATCCGCGACTCCGACCTGGGTGTCAATCCCGCCAACGACGGCCAGCACGTCCGCATCGTGCTGCCGCAGCTGACCGAGGAGCGCCGCAAGGAGTACATCAAGATGGCGCGGACCAAGGCCGAGGAGGCCCGCATCTCCGTCCGCGCGGTCCGCCGCCACGCCGTCGACAGCGTCAAGAAGCTGGAGAAGGACAAGGAGATCGGCGAGGACGACACCCGCAACGGTGAGAAGCAACTGGACGCGCTGACCAAGAAGTACGAGGAGCAGGTCAATGAGCTGCTGAAGGCCAAGGAAGCCGAGCTGCTCGAGGTCTGATGAGCGCCGCCCAGCCGACAGCACCCGCGCCGAGGAGGCGATCGCCCGGGCGTGACCTCCCGGCCGCGATCGCGGTGGGCGTCGGGCTGATCGCGCTGGTCGTCGTCACCCTCGCGTACTGGCACTGGGGCTTCATCCTGCTGGTGGCGCTCATGCTCAGCCTGGGCGCGACCGAGGTCTACCACGCCCTCAAGCGGCTGGGCATGGACGCGGAGATCGTGCCCATCGTGCTCGGGACGGTCGGGATGGTCGTGGGCACCTACGCCGCCGCGACTGCGCCCGACTATGTGGTGCTGCGGCTGCCGTGGCACTCCGTCCTGCTCGCGTTCCTCGGGGCGACCGTTCTGGCCACCTTGATCGTCAGGTTCCCGCGCGGGCACGAGAACTTCGTCCGGGACGCCTCGGCCTCGGTGTTCATCATCGGGTACATCGCGCTGCTGGGCTCGTTCACCGCGCTCATCCTCGCGGGTGAGAACGGTGCGGCGCGCATGGTCACGTTCCTGCTGTGCGTGGTGGCCAACGACACCGGCGGCTATGCCGTAGGCGTGGTGTTCGGGAAGACCCCCTTGGCGCCCCACATCAGCCCGAAGAAGTCCTGGGAGGGCTTGGGCGGGTCCGTCCTCTTCGCCGTCGTCACGGGGGCCATGCTGGCCCACTTCGTGCTCGGCGTCGCCTGGTGGGTCGGGGTGGTGCTGGGCCTGGTGTGCGTCTTCTTCGGCACCGCCGGGGACCTGATCGAGAGCTCCATCAAGCGGGACGTCGGCATCAAGGACATGAGCTCGATCCTCCCGGGCCACGGCGGCGTCATGGACCGCCTCGATTCCATGCTGGTGGCCGCGGCGCCCGCGTGGTTCGTCATGTATCTGTTGGTCCCGGGCGGGTAACCTCGTCCGCGATGACTGATGGACTGACCGCCGCCGAGCGTGCGCGCGCCGAAGAACTGGACGCCCACGCGCGAGTCGGGCGCACCCTGCCGCTGGTGTTCGACGCACCCCGACGAGGCAAGCCGCCGCGCCACTGGGCCGACCTCGCCCCGGAGGAGCGGCGCACCGCCGTCACCGAGGCGGGCCTCCCGGGCTTCCGCGCCTCGCAGTTCGACAGCCACTACTACGGGCAGGCGAACACGGATCCGAGCACGTGGACTGACCTCCCTGCGTCCCTGCGTGAGCAGGTGGGGGCGACGTTCTTCCCCGACCTGTTGCACGAGGTGCGCGCCCAGACGGCCGATGAGGGCACGACGGTCAAGACGCTGTGGCGCCTGCACGACGGCAACCTGGTCGAGAGCGTCCTGATGGAGTACGGGGTGCCGGGCAAGCGCTCCAGCGGGAGCGGACGCCACCGGGCCACCTTGTGCATCTCGTCGCAGGCGGGCTGCGGCATGGCGTGCCCCTTCTGTGCGACCGGTCAGGGCGGGTTGCAGCGCAACCTGTCCACCGCCGAGATCGTGGCGCAGGTGGTGGCCGCGAGTCGCCGCGTCCGGCTCAACAACATCGTGTTCATGGGCATGGGCGAGCCCATGGCCAACTACAGCGCGATCATGGGCGCGATCCGGCGGATGGTGGGGGACCTGGGCCTCTCCGCCCGTGGCATCACCGTGTCGACGGTCGGGCTGGTCCCGCGCATCGAGAAGCTCGCCACCGAGGGTCTGCCCCTCACCCTCGCGGTCAGCCTGCACGCTCCGGACGACGAACTCCGCGACACCTTGGTGCCCATCAACACCCGCCACAAGGTGGACGAGGTCGTCGATGCCGCCCACCACTACTTCGAGACGACGGGGCGGCGCGTGTCGATCGAGTACGCGCTGATCCGCGACGTGAACGACCAGGCGTGGCGAGCCGACGCGCTGGCCGACTTGCTGACCAAGAAGGGACGCGGCGCCCATTGGGTGCACGTCAATCCCATCCCGCTGAACCCGACGCCGGGCTCGAAGTGGACCGCCTCACGCCGTGTGGACGAGCAGGAGTTCGTGCGGCGCCTGAACTCGCGCGGGATCGCCGCCACCATCCGCGACACCCGTGGCCAGGAGATCGACGGCGCCTGTGGACAGTTGGCCGCCAAGGAGCGCTGAGGGTGGGCGTCTTCTCGCCTCAAGCGAGCAGGTCCAGCACCTCGTCCACGCTGTCGACGAGGTGGATGTGCTCCTCCATCAACCGGCCCTTGGCCAGCGCCTTGACCAGGGGCCAGGCCGGGACGACGCGCGTCCAGTAGTCGCGGCCCAACAGCACCATGGGCCTGATCTCGTGGGTCTCCAGTGCGTAGAAGTTCCGGGTCAGCGCCTGGAAGATCTCCTGCGTGGTGCCCGCGCGGCCGGGTGAGTAGACGAGGCCGGCGCCGCAGAGGCGCAGCAGGATGTCCTCCCGGATCGCGTTGTCGAAGAACTTGGCGATCGCGTTGGCGAACACGTTGGGCGGTTCGTGGCCGTAGAACCAGGTGGGCACTCCGACCGACAGGCGCGAGCAGTCCCACCGGCGCCGGACGTCGAACCCGGAGGCGGCCCACACCTCGGGATCGGGGGTGAACGACGGGATCTCGGCCAGTGCGGCGCAGGCGTCGACGAGGGCGTCGTCCCCGTCGCGGAAGCTGGCACCCAGGTTGGCCGCCTCCATGAGGCCGGGGCCTCCACCGGTGAGAACGAGGTGGCCCGCTTCGGCCAGGCCGTGACCGAGCCGGGCAGCCTGCAGGAACTCGGGCGCGCCGCGCACCACGGAGTGGCCGCCCATCACACCGACACCGGCCCCCGGGTGAGTGACGATGTCGGTGAGCGAGTCGGAGATGAAGTGGTCGTGCAGGGATTGGGCCAGGGTGGCGTCCAGCAGCCCGGAGCGCTTGCCCAGCGTCCAGCCGTAGACCTTGGCGTCCGGTGTGGCGGCGTAGCCCTGGTCGAGCCCGGCGTACAGGTCCTCGGGCGTGTAGAGCCGCGACCGGTAGGCGTCGAACGGCAACTGGGGCAGGCGCGGGAAGACGGCGGCACCCCGCTCGGCGAGGCTCGCCGCGATCCGGTGCTTCAGGCGGCAGCCCAGGAAGAAGGCGTTGTGCACCGGCATCCGCTCGAGGACGTCCCCGCGACCGCGCAGGTCCACGGCCTGGACGATGCAGCCCGCCAGTGACCGCTCGCTGCGCACGTGCTGGTCGAACGCGTCGATGGTCTCGATCTCCCGGCGCATGGTGAGAGACTAGCGGGGTGCGTGACGTCGTGATCCTTGGCTCCACCGGCTCCATCGGCACCCAGGCGCTGGACGTGATCGCGTCCCGCCGGGGCCAGTTCCGCGTGGTGGCCCTCACCGCCGGAGGATCGCAGTTGGGGCTGCTGGCCGAGCAGGTGCGGCAGTTCGAGCCGCGGTTCGTGGGGGTGCCCGGTGAGGAGGCGGCCGAGGCCTTGCGCCCGCTGCTGGTGGGTGTCGACGTGGAGGTGGTCGGAACCGAGGCCAACGAGCGTGCTGCACGCCTGCCCTGCGACGTGGTGCTCAATGCGATCACCGGTGCCGCCGGCCTGCTCGCGACCCTCGCGACCCTCGAGTCGGGCACCACCTTGGCCCTGGCCAACAAGGAGAGCCTCGTCATCGGCGGCAGCCTCGTCACGGACGCCGCCGCGCCCGGTCAGCTCGTCGCCGTCGACTCCGAGCACTCCGCGTTCGCGCAGGCGCTGCGCGCGGGCAAGGCGTCGGAGGTGCGCCGGCTGGTGTTGACGGCGTCCGGTGGGCCGTTCCGGGGCCGGACGCGTGCCGAACTCGCCGATGTGACCCCCGAGCAGGCGATGGCGCACCCGACCTGGTCCATGGGCCGGGTCATCACGATCAACTCCTCGACGCTGGTCAACAAGGGCCTCGAGCTGATCGAGGCCGCGTTGCTGTACGGGGTCGACTACGACGCGATCACGGTGGTGGTCCACCCCACCAGCGACGTGCACTCGATGGTCGAGTACGTGGACGGCGCCACGATCGCCCAGGCGAGCCCGCCCGACATGCGCCTCCCCATCGCGCTCGGCCTGTCCTGGCCCGACCGCGTGCCGGACGCCGCGGCGTCCTATGACTGGTCCCTGCCGCGCGACTGGCACTTCGAACCGCTGGACGACGAGGCGTTCGGGGCCGTCGAGCTGGCGCGCCGCGCCGGACGAGCGGCCGGCACCGCGCCTGCGGTCTACAACGCCGCCAACGAGGTGTGCGTGGATGCCTTCTGCGCCGGCCGGATCGGTTTCTTGGACATCGTGGATACCGTGGAGGCCGTGCTCGACGACCATCTCGCGGGCGGACACGTGCCCGACCCCGACCTCACCGTGGACGCCGTCCTGGCGGCCGACGCGTGGGCCCGTACGCGTGCCGAGGCGCTCTGCGCCGGTGGGGGCCGCTGATGGAGCTGTTCTGGACGATCGTCTTCGGCCTGCTCTTCTTCGGCCTGCTCATGGCCTCGGTGGCTCTCCACGAGGTTGGGCACCTGCTGCCCGGCAAGCTGTTCGGCGTCCGGGTGCCGCAGTACTTCGTGGGTTTTGGGCGCACGCTGTGGTCGACCCGTCGCGGGGAGACCGAGTACGGGGTCAAGTTGTTCCCGCTCGGCGGCTTCGTCCGCCTGCTGGGCATGTACCCGCCGGCCACGCCCGGCGCGAAGCAGACCCGCCTCCAGCGGTTCGCCGACGACGCGCGCAGCTACGAGTGGGATGAGATCACCCCGATCGACGTCGAGGGCGGGCGGCTGTTCTACCAGAAGAAGACCCACCAAAAGCTCATCATCCTGGCCGGCGGCATCACCATGAACCTGCTGCTGGCGTTCCTGCTGTTCTGGGGTGTGACCGGCCTGCACGGCACGTGGCGCCAGCAGCCCGTGGTGCAACGCATCCAGCCGTGCATCATCACCGAGCAGCGGGCGGACATGACCTGCCTCCCGTCCGACCCGCAGACGCCCGCGGCCGCCGCCGGCCTGACCGAGGGCGACCGGATCGTCTCGTTCAACGGCACTCCGATCCATGAGTACGCCGAGCTCACCGCACTCATCCGGGCCAACCTCGACGGGCCCGCGACCATCGTGGTCGAACGCGACGGCCGGCAGGTCACCCTGCCGACGGTGAACACGCGCGTGGCCGACGTCCCGTCCACCCTGGACCCGTCCACGTCGGTCCCGGCCGGCTGGCTGGGCGTGGTACCGACCGTGCAGAAGGAGTACGGCGGTCCCGTCGAGGTGCTCCAGGACATGGGTCGCATGATCGAACAGTCCGCGGTGGCGCTGGTCCAGTTCCCCGTCAAGACCTGGAACGTCGTGGTCGACATGGTGACGGGCCAGCCCCGGGACGTGTACTCGCCGATCAGCATCGTGGGCGCGAGTTCCCTGGCGGGTCAGGCCGCCGTCCAGGATGCGCCGATCGCCGACCGCGCCGCCACCTTCGCGAGCCTGCTCGCGTCGATCAACCTGTTCCTGGCCCTGTTCAACCTGATCCCGTTGCCCCCGCTCGACGGGGGTCACATCGTGGGCGCGCTGTGGGAGTGGCTGCGCCGCACCTTCACCCGCCTGACCGGACGCCCCAACCCGGGCCCGGTCGACACCGCCAAGATGGTGCCGGTGGCCTATGCGGTGGGAGGATTCCTCCTGCTGTGCGGCATCGTCCTCATCATGGCCGACATCGTCTCGCCCGTGAAGATCTTCTGAAGGAGACAACCATGACCGTGAACCTCGGAATGCCCGCCACGCCGCCGCCCGTCCTCGCGCCGCGTCGCCCGACCCGCCGCATCAACGTCGGCAAGGTCCCTGTCGGTGGGGGAGCGCCCATCTCGGTGCAGTCCATGACCACCACCAAGACGACCGACATCAACGCCACGCTGCAGCAGATCGCCGAGTTGACCGCGACCGGGTGCGACATCGTCCGCGTGGCCGTCCCCAGCCAGGACGACGCGGACGTCCTGCACATCATCGCGAAAAAGTCGCAGATCCCCGTGATCGCCGACATCCACTTCCAGCCCAAGTACGTGTTCGCGGCGATCGACGCAGGCTGCGCGGCCGTCCGGGTCAACCCGGGCAACATCAAGCAGTTCGACGACAAGGTGGGCGAGATCGCCAAGGCGGCGGCGGACGCCAGGGTGAGCCTCCGCATCGGCGTCAACGCGGGTTCCCTCGACAAGCGGATCCTCGCGAAGCACGGGGGGCCGACCGCCGAGGCGCTCGTGGAGTCGGCGCTGTGGGAGGCGTCCCTGTTCGAGGAGCACGACTTCCGCGACTTCAAGATCTCGGTGAAGCACCACGACCCGGTCGTCATGGTCAACGCCTACCGCCAACTGTCGGCGCAGTGTGACTACCCGCTCCACCTGGGCGTGACCGAGGCCGGCCCTGCCTTCCAGGGCACGATCAAGAGCTCGGTCGCCTTCGGCGTCCTGCTCGCCGAGGGCATCGGCGACACCATCCGGGTGTCGCTGTCCGCCCCGCCGGTGGAGGAGGTCAAGGTCGGCCAGAAGATCCTCGAGGCGCTCAACCTGCGCCAGCGCCAGATGGAGATCGTCTCCTGCCCCGGCTGCGGCCGCGCGCAGGTCGACATCTGGGGCCTGGCCAACGACGTCACCGACGGCCTGGAGGGCCTGACGGCGCCGCTGCGCATCGCCGTGATGGGCTGTGTCGTCAACGGCCCCGGTGAGGCCCGCGAGGCGGATCTCGGCGTGGCCGCCGGCAACGGCAAGGGCCAGATCTTCATCAGGGGTGAGGTGATCAAGACCGTTCCCGAGTCCGAGATCGTCGCCACCCTCATCGAGGAGGCGAACAAGCTGGCCGCCGACATGGAGCACACCGGCCAGTCCCCGACGGTGAGCGTGGTCTGATGCGGAGCCGGGTCCTGGACGAGGGCGACCACGCCCTCGTCGCCCGGCTGCTGGACGCCGACCCGGTCGGCAACTGCTTCGTCTCCTCCCGAGTGGACGCCGGGGTCCTCCGGCACGAGGGCGCGGGTGAGCTGTGGGGTTACCCGGCCCAGGCCCCCCGATCGTTGTTGCACGTCGGTGCCAACGTGGTCCCGGTCAACGCCGACGAGGAAGCGCTGGACGCGTTCGCGGCGGACCTCGGGCGGTGGAGGAACTTCGTCGCGCTCGTCGGGCCGGTCGAGGCCGCGTTCGGGCTGTGGCACCGACTCGCCGATGCGTGGCCCGAGGTCTACGACCGGGCGCGCATCGTCCGATCGCGCCAACTCCTGATGGCCTGTGCGGCGCCGAGCGCGGTCGAAGCCGACCCCCGCCTGCGTCCGGCACGGTCCTCCGACTTCGAGTCCTACCTGGCCGGTGCGGTGCACATGTACCGGGAGGAACTCGAGGAGGACCCGCTCGCCACCAACCCGATCGGGTATCGCTCCTACGTCCGGTCGCTGATCGAGAAGGGCCGCGCCTACACGGTGGTCGAGGGGGACCGCGTCATCTTCAAGGCCGACCTCGGGGCGGTGTCGTCCCGGGTGGCCCAGGTGCAGGGTGTGTGGGTCGCGCCCGACCTGCGGGGCCGGGGCCTGTCGGTACCCGCCATGGCCGCGGTCACGAACATCATCGTCGAGCAGGGACGGATCGCCTCGCTCTACGTGAACGACTTCAACGCCCCCGCCATCGCCTGCTACCGCCGGGTGGGGTACGACGTGGTCGGGGAACTCGCCTCGATCCTGTTCTGAGAGGAGACTGGGCGCGTGCTCCCACCCCGGATCCCGACAGCCTTGGTAGGCCTCATTCTCCTCACCACCCTGAGCGGCTGCGCCGTGACGCCGGCCGGTGAGGTCGGGGGGTCGGCGGCCCCGACCTCGGCCGGGCCGCCGGCGACGGCGTCCGGGTCGGCCACATCGGACGCCCCGGTGACGCCGGCGAGCGTCCCGCCGCCCGCCACCGCCGCCGCACCGGACGCGGGGGCCGAGCGCCTGACGGTGACGGTGAGCGGGGACCTGCTGTGGCACAAGGGCCTGCTCGCCGACGGCGCCGCGGCGGGCAAGGCGTCCGGGAAGGCCTTCGACTTCGTGCCGCTGTTCGAGCACGTGCGTCCCCTCATCGCGGAGGCCGACGTGTCGCTGTGCCACGTGGAGGTGCCCGTCGCGCCCCCGGGCGTGCGGCCCGGGGGCTACCCGGTCTTCGCCGCCCCGCGCGAGACGATCGACGCGGTGGCCGAGGTCGGCTTCGACTACTGCACCGTCGCGTCCAACCACACGTTCGACCAGGGGTGGGAGGGCGTCGGGGCCACCTTGGGCGCCCTCGACGAGGAGGGCATCGCCCACGCGGGCGCCTACCGCACGCAGGCCGAGGCGGCCGCGGCGCCGGCGATCCACACCACCGCGTCCGGGGTGAAGGTCGCCCTCGTCGCCGGCACGTACACCTCCAACCTGGCCGTGCCGGGTGGGCGGACATGGGCACTCGACCGGCTGGACACCGACCGGATGATCGAGCGTGGCCGGGCGGTCCGGGAGGCCGGGGCGGACCTCGTCCTCGCCGCGATGCACGCCGGCAACGAACACCAGACCAGGCCGAACGACCAGCAGGTGCGGGTCGCCACCACCTTGGCGAAGTCGGGTGTGTTCAACCTCGTGTACGGCCACCATGCCCACGTTCCCCAGCCCTGGGACACGATCGACGGCGTCCCCGTCATCTACGGCGGCGGCAACTTGGTCGCCCAGATGCTGGTCGCCACGCCCCGGGCGTACGAGCAGTACCTGGGGCGGATCACCTTCGAGCGGAAGGGGGAGCGCTTCGAGGTCGTCGCCACCGAGTACGTGCCCCTGCTGATGACGCTGAGCAAGCCGGGTGCGCCCGCGCGCGTCCTCAACGTCACCCAGGCCCTCGCCGAGGGCCGGGGAGACGCAGCGCGTCTGCGGGTCGCCAAGGATCAGGTCGCCAAGGCGGTCGGGCTGCTCGGCGCGGAGGTGACCGAGGTCGGCTGAGGAGGCCGACATCCCCTAGGCTGGGCCTTCGTGATCACACGCATGTCCGAGCTGTTCGTCCGTACCCTCCGCGAGGATCCCGCCGACGCCGAGGTGCCGAGCCACCGCTGGCTCGTCCGCGCGGGCTACGTCCGCCGCGTGGCCCCGGGCATCTACAGCTGGCTGCCCCTGGGCCTGAAGGTCCTGCACCACGTCGAGCGGATCGTGCGCGAGGAGATGGACGCCATCGGCGCGCAGGAGGTGAGGTTCCCCGCCCTCCTGCCCCGCGACCCCTACGAGGCGACCAACCGCTGGACCGAGTACGGCCCCAACCTGCTGCGCCTGACGGACCGCAAGGGCGCCGACATGCTGCTCGGCCCCACCCATGAGGAGATGTTCACCCTCATGGTCAAGGACCTCTACTCCTCCTACAAGGACCTGCCGCTCAGCCTGTACCAGATCCAGACCAAGTACCGGGACGAGGCGCGCCCCCGCGCCGGCCTGCTGCGCGGCCGGGAGTTCGTGATGAAGGACTCGTACTCCTTCGACATCGACGACGCCGGCCTGCAGGCGTCCTACGACCGCCACCGGGAGGCCTACCAGCGCATCTTCGACCGCCTGGGGTTGGTCTACGTCATCGTGTCCGCCACCTCGGGCGCCATGGGCGGCTCCGCGTCGGAGGAGTTCCTGGCCATCGCCGAGGTGGGCGAGGACACGTTCGTCCGCAGCCCGGGCGGGTACGCCGCCAACGTCGAGGCGGTGCGCCGTCCGCTCGCGCCCGAGCAGGACGCCGCCGGCGTCCCGGCCGCCCACGTCGAGGACACCCCGGACTCGCCGACGATCGAATCTCTGGTCGCCCTCAGCAACGAGCGGTACCCGCGCCCCGATCGGCCGTGGGCGGCGTCCGACACCCTCAAGAACGTCCTGTTCATGTTGCGCCACCCCGACGGCAGCCGGACGCCGCTGGCCATCGGCCTGCCCGGTGACCGGGAGGTGGACCCCAAGCGCCTGGAGGCCGCGGTCGAGCCGGCCGAGGTGGAGGCCTTCGGCGACGCCGAGTTCGAGCAGTACCCGCAGCTGGTCAAGGGCTACATCGGCCCCGGTTCGCAGACCGATCGCGCGCTCGGCCTGGACGAGGACGGCAACGGCGTCCGGTACCTCACCGACCCGGCCGTCGTGGCGGGCACCCGGTGGATCACCGGCGCCAACATGCCCGGCCGGCACGTCTACGACCTCGTGTGCGCCCGCGACTTCACCTCGGACGGCGTGGTCGACGTCGCCGAGATCCGCGAGGGCGACCCGGCCCCCGACGGGTCGGGTCCGCTGACCCTGGCGCGTGGCATCGAGATGGGCCACATCTTCCAGCTCGGCCGCAAGTACGCGGACGCGCTGGGCCTGAAGGTCCTCGACCCCAACGGCAAGCTGGTGACGGTCACCATGGGCTCCTACGGCGTCGGCGTCTCGCGCGCGGTCGCCGCCATCGCCGAGGCGACCTGCGACGACAAGGGCCTGGCCTGGCCGCGCAACATCGCCCCGTTCGACGTACACATCGTCGCCACGGGCAAGGACGAGGCGGCACTCGCCTTCGCCTCCAAGCTCGCCCAGCAACTGGACGAGGCCGGCGTGGCCGTGCTGCTCGACGACCGCAAGGCGTCCCCGGGCGTGAAGTTCGCCGACGCCGAACTGCTCGGCATGCCCACCACGGTGGTCGTGGGCCGGACGCTGGCCGACGGCTACGTCGAGGTGCGTGACCGCGCCAGCGGTGCCAAGCAGGAGATGGGCGTCGACATCGTGCTGAACCATGTCGTGGCGCTCGTCCGAGCCTGACGCACTCCGCCGGGGCTTGGCGTGACCGGCCTCGAGCTGCCCCTCCTGACGATCGTCCTCCTCGTCGCGGCCTCCGGGTTGGCGGGCTGGGTGGACTCGATCGTCGGCGGGGGCGGCCTCATCCAGCTGCCTTCGCTGCTGATCGGCCTGCCGGGGGACACGCCGGTCCCGACGGTCGCGGGCACGAACAAGCTCCCCAGTTCCATGGGGACGGCGGTCGCCGTGGTCACCTACCTGCGCAGGGTGCGGATCCCGTGGGGCGCCCTGTTCCCGCTCGTCGCGTTCTCCTACCTGGGGTCGTCGCTGGGCGCGCAGCTCACCCACTTCCTCGACCGGGCCGCGTTCACACCGCTGGTGCTGGGCGCGATCGTGGGTGTGGGTTGGTACACGTGGCGCCGCCCCCACCTCGGGCTCCAGCACGAGGTGAAGCACTCCGGGTGGAGGGGCGTGGCGTGGCTCTCGGCGATCGGGCTCGTCGTGGGCCTGTGGGACGGCTTCATCGGCCCCGGCACGGGTTCGTTCTTCCTGATCCTGATCGTCGCCGTGATGGGCTTCGACTTCCTCACCTCCACGGCCCTGGCCAAGATCGCGAACCTGACCACCAACATCGCCGCCATCGTGGTGTTCGGCCTGTCCGGCAACATCCTGTGGGGCCTGGGCCTCGTGATGGGACTGGCCAACCTCACCGGTGGCTTCCTGGGGGCGTCGATGGCACTGAAGCACGGCAACGGGTTCGTGCGGAAGGTGTTCCTCGTCGTGATCGTCGCGCTGGGGCTCAAGCTGGCGTGGGACATGATCGCGCCCCTGGTCGCCTGATCCCCCGGAGGGTCAGGCGGACGGCAACCCCGGCCACCGCTCCACGAGGCCGCCCCAGCGGGGGACGTCCACGGCGATGTCGCCCAGCGCGTCCGTCAGGAGGGGGCGCAGGGACTCGGGCCCGTGGGCGAGCGTCCTGCCCAGCACGGGGAGTGCGGACGCCTGCAGCCGTGCGGCCAGGGCGCGTCCGGCGTCCGCGTCGCGGGGTCGGTCGACCGCGTACCACGGAGGTGCCGCGGTCGGGGTGGCCGACGCCGACCTGATCCCCGAGGACACCTCGTCGCGCACGCCCGACCAGAAGTCGAGCCGGGAGGCCAGGGCCGTCCGCTCCGTGGTGGTGAGACCGGGGGCGCCGGCGGCGACCTGCAGGCCGTAGAGCGTGGCCGAGGCCGCGTCGAGGGCGGCTTGGGCCGCGGCGTCCGGGGCCTGCGGCGCAGGCAGGCGGACGCCCCGGGCGGGCTCGCGGGCAGCCGTCGGGTCCGGAAGTTGGGCGGCCACGGCCGCGCACCACGCGGACATGGACGCCCACACGATCGGGCGGGCCGTGGCCGTGTCGAGGGCCTGCTCCGCGAAGGCCGCGCGGGCCTGCGCGAAGGCGGCGGCGAGGTCGACGGTCGCGGAGGGGGAGGGAGCGCCCGACATGGTCGGCGACGGCGTCGGGGCTGTCAGGGACACGGCGGGGTACTGGTCGTCCGTGACGCTGAGGGCCCAGCCCACGAGCTCGGCCTGCGCGGCGCTGAGGGGACCGGCCGCGGCGGCGTCCAGCGCTGCGCGCAGTTCGGAGAGGGCCGCGTGGCCGGGCACGCTGGCGTCCGGGTTCGGGGCCGTGGTGGGGGAGGCGGGATCGGGGAGTACGCCGCAGCCGGCGAGCGCCGTCAGGGCGGCGCCGCCCAGCAGGACGCGCCGGCTCAGCAGGACGCGGCGGCTCAGCACGCAGCGAGGCTACACCGACGTCCTCCAGGGCGTCGGGCTAGACTGTCCGGACAATCGCAGGACCACAACAGGAACGGAACTCCCATGAAGGAACAAGCCATTGTCGACGTCGTGGGCCCCGTTGTGGAACGGCACGGGCTCGAGGTCGACCGCATCGAGATCGCCAGCGCGGGCAAGCGCAGCGTCCTGCGGATCTACCTCGACGGAGACGGCCCCGACGGCCGCGGCCCGAGCCTCGAGGAGATCGCGGACGCCACGCGCGCCCTGTCGATCGCCCTCGACGAGTCGGACGCCACCGGGCAGGCCCCGTACACGCTCGAGGTGTCCAGCCGGGGCGTGAGCCGCCCGCTGACCGACCCCAAGCACTACCGACGCAACATCGGACGCCTCGTCGCGCTCACGCTGGCCGACGGCCGGGTGGACGGCCGGATCACGGCCGCCGACGAGTCAGGCGTCGAGGTCGACGTGGCAGGCACGTCCCGTCGCGTCCCGTTCGATGACATCAACAAGGCCGTCGTGCAGGCCGAACTGCGCAAGGACGCCCTTGCGGAGTCCGCCGACGACGACGACGAGGAGGAATGACATGGACATCGACATGGCTGCGCTGCGCTCGCTCGAGCGTGACAAGGACATTCCGATGACGGTGCTCGTCGGCGCGATGGAGGAGGCCATCCTCAACGCCTACGAGAAGTCCCCCGATGCGGTGAAGGGGGCGAAGGTCGAACTCGACACGAAGTCCGGCCGCTTCGCCGTGATGGCACCCGAGACCGACGAGGAGGGCACCGTCGTCGGTTGGTACGAGGACACCCCCGAGGGCTTCGGCCGCGTCGCGGCTGCCACGGCACGCCAAGTGATCTTCCAGCGGCTCCGCGAAGCGGAGGACGAGCAGAAGTTCGGGCACTTCTCGGCGAAGGAGGGCGACATCGTGACCGGCGTCGTCCAGGCCGACCGCGACTCGCGGACGGTCCGCGTCGACCTGGGCCCCCTCGAGGCGATCATGCCCCCGGCCGAGCAGGTGCCGAATGAGTCCTACACGCACGGCCAGCGGCTCAAGGTGTACGTGGTCGCCGTCCGCCGCGAGCCCAAGGGTCCGCAGGTGGTGGTGTCGCGCACGCACCCCAACCTGGTGCACCGCCTGTTCAAGCTCGAGGCGCCCGAGATCGCGTCGGGCGTCGTCGAGATCAAGGCGGTCGCCCGCGAGGCGGGCTTCCGGACCAAGATCGCCGTGGTCAGCCACGACACGAACGTGTCGGCGAAGGGCGCCTGCATCGGTCCCATGGGCCAGCGCGTCCGGGCGGTGATGAACGAGTTGAACGGCGAGAAGATCGACATCATCGACTGGTCCGAGGACGGCGCGAAGTTCGTCGCCGAGGCCCTCAGCCCGGCGAAGGTGTCCTCGGTGATCGTCACGGACCAGTTCGCCAAGGCGGCCCGGGTGATCGTGCCCGACTACCAGCTGTCCCTGGCGATCGGCCGCGAGGGACAGAACGCCCGCCTCGCCGCCCGTCTCACCGGCTGGCGCATCGACATCAGGCCGGACACCCAGCAGGCCTGACCGTCCGCCGGCGAACCACCACGACCGTGCGCCCTCGAAGCTTGAGCCTCGAGGGCGCACGGTCGCTGTCGTCGTGTGCCTGCCCAGGTCAGCGGCGTGGGCCACCACCGCCCATGCCGCCCCCGGGGCCACCGCCGATCACGCCGGCCTCGACGGCCTTCTTGACCGCGTCCGCCTCGGCCTGGGTGAGCTTGCCGTCGGTGACGGCCTGGTCCAGACGGCTCTGCAAAGCCGCCGCCCGTTCGGCGTTCCGTTCGGTCTCGAGCGCGGTCAGCGCCTCGGTGACCTTCGCCTCGTCGACGCCCAAGGCCGTCGCCAACTCCTTGGCCAGCTCGGCGCGACGCTCCTCGGGCGTGGGACGGGTCGTCGTGTCGTCGGCCTGGTGCGCCGCGCGGAGCGCGTCGTGGGCGGTCTGGAGGGCCTCGGAGACCTTGGACTCCTCGAGACCCAACTTCTCGGCCAGAGCCGCGGCGTCCTGCCCCATCATCATGCCGCCGTGGCGTCCGCCCCGGCCCTGCTTGCCCTCGGCCCAGCTTCCCTGACCGGCGTCGGGGCCCGCCGTCGTGGCAGGGCTGGGCGAAGCGGACGGGTCGGCCGCCTGGGCGAGGCTGGCGACACCCGCGACACCGCCGAGGGCCAGTGCGGCGGTACCGAGGGTCAGACCCACCTTCTGGATGCTGTTCATGCTGGTTCCTTTCGCTGACTCCTGCATGGCAACCATTCAGCACCTCCGATCTTTGATCCCACCCGGATCGACCTGTGAGGACCCTGTGAACGTCGGACGGCCGACCCCTCGGGGGCCGGCCGTCCGGTGCGTTCGGGCGACGACGATGGCGCCCGGACAGGTGTGTCAGTGGGCGATCGCCGCGCCGGCGCCGGCGCCGGTCATGGAGCGGACCTCCATTTCCGCGGCCAGCTCCTGGTCGCCCCGCACCGGCGAGGTGATCGTGCCGATCCAGCCGGCCAGGAAGGCCAGCGGCACCGAGACGAGGGCCGGGTTGGTGAGCGGGAACCAGGCGAAGTTGATCGCTTCGCCCAACATCGCGGACTTGGCGCC
Organism: Propioniciclava sp. LT432; assembly: GCF_059515965.1. Taxonomy (NCBI): domain Bacteria; kingdom Bacillati; phylum Actinomycetota; class Actinomycetes; order Propionibacteriales; family Propionibacteriaceae; genus Propioniciclava; species Propioniciclava sp. LT432. The sequence goes on from NZ_JCAKNE010000002.1 coordinate 58,304, forward strand.
CGAGATGGCGGGGGAGAAGACGATCAGGACGACCGAGCTGATCAGGCCGGTGTAGATGGACCAGACCGAACCGCGCGTGTTGAAGCGGCGCCAGTACATCGTGTAGAGGATCGACGGCAGGTTCGCCGACGCGGCCACGGCGAAGGCCAGCGAGATCAGGAACGCGATGTTCTGGCCGTTGGCGAGGATGCCGCCCAGGATCGCCAGGACGCCGATGACGACCGACGTGATGCGAGCCACCTTGACCTCCTGTTCGGGGTCGGCCTTGCCGTCCTTCAGGATCGAGTTGTAGACGTCGTGGGCGAACGAGGCGGACGCCGTGATCGTCAGCCCGGCGACCACCGCGAGGATCGTGGCGAACGCGACGCCGGAGATGACGCCCATGAAGATCTCCCCGCCGAGGACGAGCGCCAGCAGGGGGGCGGCCGAGTTGGCGGCACCGGGAGCAGCGAGGATGGTCTGCTGCCCGACGAGCTTGGCCGCGCCCATGCCGAGCACGAGGGTGATCAGGAAGAACACGCCGACCAGGGCGATGGCCCACACCGCGGAGCGACGGGCCTCCTTGGCGGTGGGAACCGTGTAGAAGCGCATCAGCACGTGCGGCAGCCCCGACGGGCCGGCAACCAACGCGATGGCCAGGGACAGGAAGGACAGCTTGGTGACGTCGTTGGCCCCGTACTGCTGCATCGGGACGAGGAGGTCGCTGGTGGTGCCCGCCGCGGTGATGCGGCCCAACGTCGGGTCGAGCGCGGCCGACTGGGCGGCGCCCAGCAGGGAGGACAGGTTGAAGCCCTCGCCCAGCAGGACGATGAACGCCATGACGGCGGCACCGCCGACCAGCAGGACGGCCTTGATCATCTGGACCCACGTGGTGCCCTTCATGCCGCCGATGAGGACGTAGACGACCATGAGGACACCGACCAGCGCGATGACGACGCCCTGCATGGTGCGGTCGGAGACGCCCAGCAGCAGCGCGACGAGGCCACCCGCGCCGGCCATCTGGGCCAGCAGGTACACGAAGGAGATGACCAGGGTGGAGGTGGCGGCGGCGGTCCGGACGGGCTTCTGGTTCATGCGGAAGCTGAGGACGTCGGCCATCGTGTACTTGCCGGTGTTGCGCAACGGCTCGGCCACCAGGAACAGGGCGACGATCCACGCGACGAAGAAGCCGACGGAGTACAACAGGCCGTCGTAGCCGTACAGGGCGATGGCACCCGTGACACCGAGGAAGGCGGCGGCGGACAGGTAGTCGCCCGTGATGGCCAGGCCGTTCTGGCGGCCCGAGAAGGCGGCGCCGCCCGTGTAGAAGTCGGATGCCTTGGACTTCTGGCGCGTCACCGCGATGACGATGCCGAGGGTGGCGAGGACGAAGAGGGCGAAGACCGCGATGTTGATCATCGGGTTGCCGTACTGGGGGGTCTCCAGCAGCATCATGCGCCGGCTCCCTTCTCGAGCTGGGCCTTGAGGGCGCGGGAGGTGGGGTCGATCTTGTCGCTCATGAACCGGACGTACAGGAAGGTCCAGACGTAGACCACGGCGAACTGGGCCAGACCGAGGGTCATCCCAATGTTGAGGTGGCCGAGCAGCGGGGTGGCCATGAAGCCGGCCGCGTAGATGGAGAGCACCACGTAGGTGAAGTAGGACACCAGGCCGGCGACGGTCATCGGGAAAGCGAAGGTGCGGAAGGTGGAGCGGAGGTTCGTGTACTCCGGCGTCTGCGAGACAGCGACGAACGAGGCGGTGCTGGGCTCCTCGTGCGGCTTCTCGGTGTGGACCAGCTCGGGCAGGGGCCAGTGGTCCTCGGGAAGGTGGAACTCGGTGTCGTCGATCCGGGTCTGGCCCGGGGACAGGTCACGGTCTGGCGTCATTGGGGCGCTCCTCACGCGGCCGCGGGGCCGTCGTTGGCCCCATCTTACTCCTCAAGATAGGGCATGTCAGAAAGAATCTCAACGTCGAGATTGTTGGGATCGAATAACTTCCCCGGCGTCGTGCTCGCCGGTTGCTCTGCCGTAGCGGGACAGGCCAGCCACTAGGGTGTGACCGTGCCGATTCGGACCTGCGTGGGCTGCCGCCGTCCCGACGACCAAGAGGCGCTGGTCCGGGTGGCGCACGCGACCTCAGGCTTCGTCATCAGTCGAACGGCCCCCGGACGGGGTGCGTGGTTGCACCCAGGTTGCGCAGCGCTGGCGCTCAAGCGCCGAGCCATCCCTCGCGCCCTGCGAGTGGCCGCGGCGGACCCCGCGGGACTCGCTGAAGTGGCGGCGCAGGTGGACGCGCTGGGTTCTCGCTTGGGCAATTCGGGGGCATAGCCACTACACTCGTGGACGCGCTTCGCGCAGCCGTGCGCGAACACAACCAGAAGGTGGGCTCAACGCTCATGACCACTCGATGAGTACCCAGTAATGAGCATCAACAACTAACTGGCCTGCGCACTCGCGGGCCTGAAGGAGAGTAGTGGCCAAGGTCCGCGTCTACGAACTCGCGAAGGAGTTCGGACTCGAAAGCAAGGATGTCCTCAAGACACTCCAGGACATGGGCGAATACGTCCGGTCCGCATCATCCACGATCGAGCCGCCCGTCGTCCGGCGGCTGACCGAGAAGCTCAAGGGCGGTTCCAAGCCCGGCGGCAGTGCGCCCGCACGGCCCGGTGCACCCGCCTCCGGTGCACGTCCCGCGGCTCCGGGTCCCCGTCCCGGGGCCCCCCGTCCGTCCGCACCCCAGGCGTCCGCACCCCAGTCGGCGCAGCCGGCGGCTCCGCAGTCGGACACGTCGCAGTCGGCCGCTCAGCAGTCGGCCGCTCAGCAGTCGGCCGCTCCGGCGACCCCGGCCCCGCGGCCCGGGGTGCCCGCACCGCGTCCCGCGGCCAGCCAGCAGGCCGCACCGGTCCAGCCGGCCGCGCCGGCCGCACAAGCACCCGCGCCCGCTCCGGCGGACGCGGGGCGCACCGAGGTGGACACCACGCCGGCTCCGGCGGCTCCCGTGCCGTCGGCCGAGCCGCAGGCGCCGGAGGCTGCGCCCCCGCATGCCCCGGGCCAGCGTCCGGGTGCCCCCGGTCCGCGTCCAGGCGCTCCGGCGTCGCGTCCGGCCGCCGGCCGGGCACCCGCTCCGGGTCCCCGTCCGGCCGCTCCCGGTCCGCGTCCGGGTGCCCCGCGTCCCGGCGCCCCCGGCCCCCGTCCCGGTGGCACCGGAGGCCTGCCCGGCCAGCGTCAGGGGCGTCCGTCGGGCGCACCGCGACCCGGCAACAACCCCTTCGCCCCCAGCCAGGGCATGGGCGTTCGTCGCCCGCGCCCGGAGGGGCCGGGTGGCGCCCCGCGTCCGGGTGGCCCCGGCGCTGCGGGGCGTCCCGGTCCGCGTCCGGGTGGCGAGGGCGGCGCTCCGCGCATGCCCCGTCCGGGTGGCACGGGCGGGTTGCCCGGTATGCCTCGTCCGAACCCGGCCATGATGCCCAAGCAGGCCTCGAACCAGCTGAGCCCCGCGGGTGCCCGTCCGAGCCGCCCCGGCGGTGCGGGTGGTCCCGGCCGTGGTCGTCCCGGTGGTGCCGGTGGCGGCCGTCCCGGCATGGGTGGCGGTCCCTCGACCGGACCCGTCGGCGGCGGTGGTCGCGGTCGCGGCGGTCGCGCCGGCAGCACCCAGGGCGCCTTCGGCCGTGGGGGAGGCCCCGCGCGCCGTGGTCGCAAGAGCAAGAAGGCGCGTCGTGCAGAGTTCGACCAGATGGAGGCGCCGTCGATCGGCGGCGTGCGCATCCGGCAGGGTGATGGCGCGAAGGTCCGCCTGCGCCGTGGCGCGTCCCTGACGGACCTCGCCGAGAAGATCGGCGTCGAGCCGGCGTCCTTGGTGCAGGTGCTGTTCCACCTGGGCGAGATGGTCAACGCCACGCAGTCCGTGGCCGACGAGACGCTCCAGGTGCTGGGTGCCGAGCTGAACTACGACATCGAGGTGGTCAGCCCCGAGGACGAGGATCGCGAGCTGCTCGAGTCCTTCGACCTGGAGTTCGGTGAGGACTTCGGCGATGAGGATGACCTCGTGTCGCGTCCGCCGGTGGTCACCGTCATGGGTCACGTCGACCATGGCAAGACCAAGCTGCTGGACGCGCTGCGCCACGCCAACGTGGTGGCGGGCGAGGCGGGTGGCATCACCCAGGCGATCGGTGCCTATCAGGTGGCGGCGGAGGTCGGCGGCGACGAGCGCCGGATCACCTTCATCGACACCCCGGGCCACGAGGCCTTCACCGCCATGCGTGCCCGCGGTGCCAAGTCGACCGACATCGCGATCCTCGTGGTCGCGGCCGACGACGGTGTGATGCCGCAGACGATCGAGGCGCTCAACCACGCCCGTGCGGCCGAGGTGCCGATCGTGGTCGCGGTCAACAAGGTCGACAAGGAGACCGCCGACCCCGTCAAGGTGCGCGGCGAGCTCACCGAGTACGGCCTCATCCCCGAGGAGTACGGCGGCGACACCATGTTCGTCGACGTCTCGGCGGTCACCCGTCAGGGCCTCGACAGCCTGCTCGAGGCCGTCATCCTCACGGCGGACGCTGCGCTCGACCTGCGTGCCAACCCGGACATGCCCGCCCAGGGCGTGGCCATCGAGGCGCACCTCGACAAGGGTCGCGGCCCCGTCGCGACCGTCCTGGTGCACCGCGGCACGCTGCGCACCGGCGACTCGATCGTCGCCGGCTCGGCCCATGGTCGCGTCCGCGCGATGATCACCGACACCGGTGAGACCGTCGACGAGGCCCTGCCCTCGATGCCGGTCCAGGTGCTCGGCCTGACGTCGGTGCCCGGTGCGGGTGACAACTTCCTGGTCGTCGAGGACGACCGGATGGCCCGCCAGATCGCCGACAAGCGGGAGGCCCGCCGTCGTGCGGCGCTGCTCGCCAAGACGACCCGGCGCAAGACCCTCGACCAGCTGTTCGAGCAGTTGGAGAAGGGCGAGACGCAAGAGCTCAAGCTCATCCTCAAGGGCGACTCGGCCGGTTCGGTCGAGGCGCTGGAGGACTCGCTGGCCAAGATCGAGGTCGCCGACGAGGTGTCGCTGCGCGTCATCGATCGTGGCGTCGGTGCGATCACCGAGACCAACGTCTCGCTGGCCGCGGCGTCCGACGCCGTGATCATCGGCTACAACGTCCGCGCGCAGGGCAAGGCCACGCAGATGGCGGACGCCGAGGGCGTCGACATCCGCTACTACTCGGTCATCTACGCCGCGATCGAAGAGGTGGAGGCCGCCCTGAAGGGCATGCTGAAGCCGATCTTCGAGGAGAAGACGATGGGGCAGGCGGAGATCCGCGAGATCTTCAAGAGCTCCAAGTTCGGCACGATCGCCGGGTGCATGGTGCTCGAGGGCCACATCAAGCGCAACGCCAAGGCCCGCCTCATCCGCGACGGCGTGGTCATCACCGAGACGTCCATCGCGTCGCTGCGGCGCGAGAAGGACGACGTCACCGACGTCCGCGAGGGCTACGAGTGTGGTCTCACGCTCGCGCACTACAACGACATCAAGAACGGGGACATCGTCGAGACGTACGAGATGGTGGAGAAGCCGAGGGATTGATTCGTGTGTGGGGGGCGGGATCCGGGGTCCGGTCCCGCCCCCTTCGCCTCGGCTGCTCCTTCGTCGCGCGCCGATCCTCAGGATGCCCGACCGAACCCAGGCTGGACCCCGGACCCCGCCCCCTCGACGCGCTGAACCGAGCAGGGTGGGTGGGTCACTAGAATTCAACATCCGAACCGAGCACAGGAGGATCCCATGGGAAACCCCCGCTACATCAAGGTGGCCGAACAGATCAAGGTGATCGTCGCGGAGCTCCTCGAGCGGCGCATCAAGGATCCCCGGCTGAGCGACTTCGTGACGATCACCGACGTGCGCCTCACCGGTGATGGCCGTGAGGCCACCGTGTTCTACACCGTCCTGGGCGGTGAGGAGCAGCGCGCCGGCACGGCCGCGGCGCTGGCGTCCGCCAACGGCATGATCCGCTCGACGGTCGGCAAGCAGCTCGGCATGAAGTTCACCCCGACCATCGCGTTCGTGCTGGACGCCGTCCCCGAGACCGCCGCCGAGATGGAGGCACTCCTGGCCAAGACCCGCGCCTCGGACGCCGACCTGGCGGCCCGCTCGGCGGGGGCCGAGTACGCCGGGGACGCCGACCCGTACAAGAAGCCCCACGAGGACACCGACGACGACCTCGGCGACGAGGCCTGAGCCGGTGGTCGAACCGTCCCTGCTCGTCGTCGACAAGCCGGCGGGGATCACCAGCCACCAGGTCGTGGCGCGCGCCCGGCGTGCGCTGGGGACGAAGAAGGTCGGCCACGCCGGCACGCTGGATCCGATGGCCACGGGCGTGCTGGTCCTCGGCGTGGAGAAGGGGACCCGCCTGCTCGGCCACCTCCTGCTGACCACCAAGACCTACGAGGCGACCATCCGCCTCGGTCAGGCGAGCACCACCGACGACGCCGACGGCGAGGTGGTCCACGCGCCGGGCGCCACCCTCGCCGACGTCGGGCCGCGGCTGCAGGTAGCCGTCGCGGCGCTGACGGGCGTGATCCGGCAGGTGCCGAGCAGTGTGTCCGCGATCAAGGTGAACGGCCAGCGGGCGTACGCCCTCGTGCGCAAGGGCGAGGAGGTCGAGTTGGCGGCGCGCGAGGTCACCGTCACGCGCTTCGACGTCCGGGACGTGCGCCCGGGGTCGGTTGACGACCTCCCGGTCGTCGACGTCGACGTGGTGGTCGACTGCTCCTCGGGCACTTACATCCGGGCGTTGGCCCGCGACCTCGGGGCGGCCCTCGGCGTGGGTGGCCACCTCACGTCCCTGCGCCGGACGCGTGTGGGGCCGTTCGGGCTCGAGCACGCGACCTGGGACGGCGAGCTGGCCCAGCTCGAGCGTGGGGAGTTGTTCGACGTGCGGCCGTATCCGCTGGCGGCCATCGCCCCGCTGGCGTTCGCCACGGTCGAGGTGGACGACGTCGCCGCCCGCGACATCGGGTACGGGCGTTCCCTGGGCCTGTCGGTGCCCGCCGACCCGACCGCGCTCGTCCACGAGGGGCGCCTGCTGGCGCTGTACCGGCCCGCTGACGGTGGTAGCGCGCCGGTCGCGGTGCTGACGTGAGCCGGACGCGTTGTAGGGTGTTCGCGCGGCAAGGCGGAGGGAGCAGGCGTTGACAGGGTCCGTGGTGGTCATCGGCAACTTCGACGGCGTGCACCCCGGGCACCAACAGGTGCTCCGCAGGGCCAAGGAGCTCGAGCCGGGCGTGCCGCTCGTGGTGCTCACGTTCTGGCCGCACCCCGCGTCCGTGGTCCGGCCGGACGGCGGGCCCAAGCTGCTCACCAACCTCGACGACCGGGTGGCCCTCCTGCGTGACGCCGGCGCCGACGAGGTGCGCGTCATCGACTTCACCCGCGAGCTGTCGCGGCAGAGCCCGGCCGAGTTCGTGGACTCACACATCATGCCCCTGGAGCCGCGGCGCGTCGTGGTGGGGGAGAACTTCCGCTTCGGGCACAAGGCGTCCGGTGACGTGGCGACGCTCACCGAACTGGGGGAGGGCCGCTTCGCGGTCACCGGCCTGCCGCTGGTCCACTTCGGGGACGAGGAGACGTGCAGTTCGGGGGTGCGCGCGGCCCTCGAGGCCGGCGACGTCCGGCACGCCGCCGAACTGCTGGGACGCCCGTTCCGCTTCCGTGGGGTCGTCCGCCACGGCGACAAGCGCGGGCGCGAGTTGGGGTTCCCGACCGCCAACCTCCCCGTGCCGCCCGACTTCGCCTGCCCGGCCGACGGCGTGTACGCCGGCTGGGTCACCCGCCTGGACGGCCTGGACGGGCAGGGGGACCGGCTGCCTGACGGCGAGCCCGCCCCGGCCTGGCCCGCCGCGATCTCGGTCGGCTCCAACCCGACGTTCGATGGTGTCGAACGCCGGGTGGAGAGCTTCGTGCTGGACCGCGACGACCTCGAGCTCTACGACGCCCCGATCGCCGTGGACTTCTGCGCGCGCATCCGGGGGCAGGTGCGCTTCTCGGGGGTGGCAGACCTCATCAGGCAGATGGACGCCGACGTCGCCGCCACCCGCCGGGCCCTGGCCGACCATCCCTGCGCCTGACCCCTTCCCTCGCCGGTCCTGATCGGCGCACACTGGGGGCATGGAGCTCATCGGGTTCCTGGCGGTCGCGGTGCTGACCTTCGTCGGCATCCTGCGCATGAACGTGAGCCGGAGCCGCCGCCCGGCCATCCCGGACGTCCTGCCCGCCGACGTCGCGGAGTTGGACGCCGTCGCGCAGCGCCTGCTGTGGGAGCGCCTCACCCAACGGTCGACCACGCTGGCCTCCCGCCTGCGCACCATCCTGAGCAGGCGGATCCCCGCGCGCGGTCTCGTCCCCGGCCCCCAGGGAGGCCCGTGGACGTTGCTGTTCGCCGACGGGACGGCCCTCGCGGTCACCGCCCGGCGGCCGGGCGACCTCACGGAGATGCTGGTCAGCCTCGTGCGAGGCCGGGCGACCCTGCTGGGCCATCGGTTCGAGGGGGACGACGTCGTCCTGGAGTTCGCGACCGACAACCGGCTCGTCCACCTGACGGCCGTCGCGGCGGCGTGAGGAACGGACGAGGGCCCCACCCCGAGCAGGGTGGAGCCCTCGTGAGCCGGCCGGCGTGTCAGCGGACGGTCAGCGACTTGCGGTAGATGGCCTCGATCGGGTCGTCGGTGCCGACGCCCTCGCCGTCGATCACGGACATGTTGATCGCACTGCGGTGGTCGCCGGTCGGGGCGTAGCCCAGACCGATGTAGAGCGGGATGGCGGCCGGGTTGTCCGGCGTGACGCCGAGGAAGACCTCGTTGTAGCCGAGTTCGCGGGCGAGCTCCTCCAGGTGGCTCGTGAGCACCGCGCCCAAACCCTTCCGGCGCGCCTCGGGGACGACCCAGAGCAACTTCATCTCGGGGACCAGGACGGTCTCGTCGCTGTCGCGGCAGTCGAGGATGACGCGGCCGGAGACCTTGCCGTCGACGAACCCGACCACGACGTAGAAGTCGCCCGCGGCCTGCATGTCCAAGTAGGACGCCGACAGGCCCTTGGTCTTGGTCGTCTCGTTGGCCTCCAACGCGGACAGGTCGTCGGCCGTCGCAAGCCGCGTCTCGATGGACGGGGTCTTGGGTGCCTCGGTCATGTCGTCACTCCTCCCTCAGTGCGTGGTGCACGCTCCCACAGTGTTGCGGATGGACGTTGAAACGCAAGTCCGTCTTGCCCCGCGACCCTCCTCAACTCAGCTCCTTGATGTGGGTCACCACCTCGGCGACGGCCTGCTGGGCCGAGCCGTACAGCATGGAGGTGTTGTCGGCGTAGAACAGGGCGTTCTCGATGCCGGAGTAGCCCGCACCGCGTCCGCGCTTGATGACGATGCACTGGCGCGCCCTGTCGGCGTCCAGGATGGGCATGCCGTAGATGGGGCTGGACTTGTCCGTGCGGGCGACCGGGTTGACCACGTCGTTCGCGCCGATGACCAGCGCCACGTCCGTGAGCGGGAAATCGGCGTTGACCTCGTCCAGGTCGTAGATCTGGTCGTACGGGACACCGGCCTCGGCCAGCAGCACGTTCATGTGGCCGGGCATGCGGCCGGCGACCGGGTGGATGGCGAACTTGACGTCGACGCCCTGGGCCTCGAGCAGCTTGGTCATCTCGTAGACCTTGTGCTGCGCACCCGCCACGGCCATGCCGTAGCCGGGAACGATGACGACGCTCTCGGCGTACCGCATCATGGCGGCCGCGTCCATGGCGCTGACCTCCTTCATGGTGCCGGTGGGGCCGTCGCCGGCCCTCGCCTCACCCGTGATGGGGGTGAACAGGACGTTGGTCAGCGGCCGGTTCATGGCCTTGGCCATGAGCAGGGTGAGCAGCGTGCCGGCCGCGCCGACGACGATGCCCGCGATGATGAGGGCCGGGTTCCCCAGGACGTAGCCCTCGAGGCCGACCGCCAGGCCGGTGAAGGCGTTGAGCAGCGAGATGACCACGGGCATGTCGGCGCCACCGATGGGGCTGGTCAGCGCCAGGCCCAGGATGAGCGCCATGGCGAAGAACGCGACGACCAGCCACGGCTGGGGGCCGACCACGACGATCGCGATGCCGAGGCCGAGGGTGACCAGCGTGTGGAGCACGTTGCCGACGTTCTGCGCCGGCCAACGGACAGCCTTCTTCATGACGCCCTGGAGCTTCGCCCAGGCCAGCACCGAACCGGAGAAGGCCACCGAGCCGATGAACGCACCCAGCATGGCGAGCACGGCATGCGCACCGGTCGGGGGGACGGGGCGGGTGAACTCGACCGCCGCGATCAGGGCCGCGGCGCCGCCACCCATGCCGTTGTAGATGGCGACCATCTGCGGCATGTCGGTCATCTTGACAACCTTGCCGAGGCAGGCGGCCAGCGCGGTGCCGATCACCAGGGCGACGACGGCCAGGATGAGGTTGATGCGCTTGTCGGCCTGGAAGTAGGCGAAGCCCCCGTTCTGGCCGGGCAGGAAGAACGTGGCCAGCACGGCGAGCACCATGCCGACTCCGGCCCACTTGATGCCGGACGCCGCGGTCTTCGGCGAGCTCATGGCCTTCAGGCCGAAGATGAAGAGGACGGCCGCGATGAGGTAGATCGCGTTGAGGATCCATTCGGAGGCGATCATGCCGCTGCCCCCTTCTTGGTGTCGCCCTTGGCCGAGAACATGCCGAGCATGCGCTCGGTCACCACGTAGCCACCGGCGGCGTTGGCGGCGCCCAGGAGGACCGCGAGGAAGCCGAGGATGAGCTGGATCGGCGTCTCGGCGTGGGCCAGCGCCCACATGGACCCCACCAAAACCACGCCATGGATGAAGTTCGAGCCGGACATCAGGGGCGTGTGCAGGATCACCGGGACGCGGCTGATCACCTCGTAGCCGACGAACGCGGCGAGGATGAAGATGTACAGGTACAACAGGTCCGTCATCGCGATCAGGACTCCTTGGCTTCAGCGGTGTCGTTGGATGGTACGGGCGCGGTCGGCTCGGGCAGGCCGAGGACCTTCGCGACACCCGGGTGGACGACGCGGCCGGCGTGGGTGAGCGCGGTGCCGGCGATGACCTCGTCGCTCCAGTCGATGGCGAGGGTGCCGTCGGTGATCATCGGGGTGGTGAAGTTCAGCAGGTTGCGCGCGAACATCTCCGACGTGTGCACCGGCATGCGGCCGGGCAGGTTGACCGGACCGATGACGCGGGCCGCGCCGACGAGGACCTCCTGGCCCGCGACGGTGCCCTCGACGTTGCCGCCGCCCTCGGCGGCCATGTCGACGACGACCGAGCCGGGCTTCATGGCCTCGACCATGGCCCGGGTCACGATCACGGGGGCCTTCTTGCCGGGGACGGCCGCCGTGGTGATGAGGACGTCGGCCTCGGCCACGGCCTTGGCGAGCGCGACCCGCTGCCGCTCGACCTCGTCCGCGGTCAGTTCTCGGGCGTAGCCGCCCTCGCCGGCGGCATTGACGCCGGTGTCGACGAACTTCGCGCCGAGGCTCTCGACCTGCTCGCGGGTCTCCGGGCGGACGTCGTAGCCCTGCACCACCGCGCCGAGGCGCTTGGCGGTGGCGATGGCCTGCAGGCCCGCCACGCCCGCGCCGATGACCAGCACGCGGCTGGGACGGATCGTGCCCGCGGCGTAGGTCAGCATCGGGAAGAACTTGGGGGCTCGGGCGGCTGCGATGAGCACGCACTGGTACCCGGACGCCGACCCCTGAGAGCTCAGGATGTCCATGGACTGGGCGCGCGAGATGCGGGGGAGCAACTCCATCGCGAAGGCCGTCACTCCCGTGCCGGCGAGAGCCAGCGCGTGCTCGGCGCTCGCGTACGGGGTCAACAGCCCCATCAGCACCTGGCCGGGCCGCAGGGCCGCGGCGTCGGCGTCCGACAAGTTGGCGATCGTCCACACGACATCGCTGCGGGCGATGACCTCGGCGGACGTGTCGGCCCAATCGACGTCGCCCAAGGACTCGGGGGTGGCGAAGGAGGCGTCGGTTGCCCCTCGCTGCACCAGGACGCGGGCGCCCAACCCCGCGAGTTTCTTCACGACATCCCCGACGATGGGCGAACGGGGTTCGTCCTCGGTGCTCGCCGGGATCCCGATCACTACGCTCATGGCACTCCTTCTGCGGTCGGCCCGCTCAGGCTACTACGGCCTGTCGTTGAACGCATTGTTTCACGACGTCGAGATTTTCCACTTCAACAAATGGAGGGGAGCTTAGGGACGATTGGGCCTCGGGGTGGCCATCGGGTAGAGTGGACCCTCGGCGTCAGGACGCCCGCGGATGAAGAGAGCCACCCAACCGGGATCGGCACCGCGCAACGGATGAAGGGGAACGCACATGGATGCCGACACGAAGAAGGCCATCATCGACGAGTACGCGACGAAGCCGGGCGACACGGGTTCCCCCGACGTCCAGATCGCGCTGCTCTCCAAGCGGATCTCGCACCTGACCGAGCACCTCAAGCAGCACAAGGGTGACCACCACAGCCGTCGTGGTCTCATGCTGCTGGTCGGCCAGCGCCGCCGCCTGCTCAACTACGTCGCCAAGAACGACGTCGAGCACTACCGTGCGCTGATCGCGCGTCTCGGCCTGCGCCGTTGATGATCTGACCTCCACCACAGGGAGTGGCCCACGTGGCCACTCCCTGTTGTGCTTGTTCAGGCGGTAGCCTGACGCTTGGGCGCGCCATCGCGCCCGCACAATTCAAGATTTGTCCACGCTGCACCTGGCCCGCGCTGTTCGGTCCTCGGTAGTGGCCTCCGGGGCTCGTACCCGTGGGCCTCGATCGAAGACCGAAAGCCTACGAAATGAAGTGGCCGGAGCTGGGTGTCGCACACCTGAAAGGAAGTACTCCATGGCCATGGAGGGTCCCGACGTCCGCTTCACGGAAGCGGTCATCGACAACGGAACGTACGGACGCCACGTCGTCCGATTCGAAGCAGGCCTGCTGGCGCAGCAGGCCAACGGCTCGGCTGCCGTGTACCTCGACGGGGACACGATGCTGCTGTCCGCCACCACCGCCCAGAAGAACCCGCGCGACGCGATCGACTTCTTCCCGCTGACGGTCGACGTGGAGGAGCGCATGTACGCCGCGGGTCGCATCCCCGGCTCGTTCTTCCGCCGGGAGGGTCGCCCGTCCGAGGGCGCCATCCTCACCGCGCGCCTCATCGACCGCCCGCTGCGCCCCTGCTTCGTCAAGGGTCTGCGCAACGAGGTCCAGGTCGTCGTCACCGTCATGGCGCTGAACCCCAACGTCCGCTACGACGTGCTCGCGATCAACGCGGCGTCGGCGTCCACCACGCTCGCCGGAATGCCGTTCGCCGGCCCGGTCGGCGGCGTCCGGGTCTCCCTCATCGGCGACCAGTGGGTCGGCTTCCCGACCGTGGAGCAGATGGAGGAGTCCGTCTTCGACATGGCCGTCGCCGGGCGCGTCCTGCCCGACGGTGACGTCGCGATCATGATGGTCGAGGCCGGTGGCACCGAGAGCACCGTCGACCAAGTCCGCGCCGGCAAGAAGGCCCCGACCGAGGAGGCCGTCGCCGAGGGCCTCGAGGCCGCCAAGCCCTTCATCAAGGCCCTGTGCGAGGCCCAGGTGGAGCTGGCCAACCAGCTGCCCAAGGCCATGACCACCTTCCCCGTCTTCAAGGACTACGAGGACGACGTCCTCGCCGCCGTGACCGAGGCCGCCACCGAGCGCCTGCAGGTGGTCATGAGCATCGCCGGCAAGCACGAGCGCGAGACCTCCACGGAGGACCTGCTCGGCGCCGTCCTCGACGAGGTCGGCCCCCGCTTCGAGGGCCGCGAGAAGGAGGTCGTGGGCGCGTTCCGGGCGCTGACCAAGAAGGTCGTCCGTCGCAAGACGCTCACCGAGGGCGTTCGCATCGATGGACGCGGTACGCGCGACATCCGCACCCTGTCGGCCGAGGTCGGCGTGATCCCGCGCGTCCACGGCTCGGCCCTGTTCATGCGCGGCGAGACCCAGATCCTGGGCGTCTCCACGCTGAACATGCTGGACATGGAGCAGAAGCTCGACACGCTCTCCCCGGAGACGACCAAGCGCTACATGCACAACTACAACTTCCCGCCGTACTCCACCGGTGAGACCGGCCGTGTCGGTTCGCCGAAGCGTCGCGAGATCGGCCATGGTGCGCTCGCCGAGCGCGCCCTGCTGCCGGTGCTGCCGGCCCGCGAGGAGTTCCCCTACGCCATCCGCCAGGTGTCCGAGGCGCTGGGCTCCAACGGCTCGACGTCCATGGGTTCGGTCTGTGCCAGCTCGCTGTCGCTGATGAACGCCGGCGTGCCGCTGAAGGCCCCCGTCGCCGGCATCGCGATGGGCCTCATGTCCGAGGAGATCGATGGTGAGATGCGCTACGTCGCGCTCACCGACATCCTTGGCGCCGAGGACGCGCTGGGCGACATGGACTTCAAGGTCGCGGGCACCCGCGACTTCGTGACCGCGCTCCAGCTCGACACCAAGCTCGACGGCATCCCGTCCGACGTGCTGGCCGCCGCGCTGCAGCAGGCCCGTGAGGCCCGCCACACGCTGCTGGACGTGATGAGCGAGGCCATCGACGTCCCCGACGAGATGAGCCTCTACGCGCCGCGCATCATCACGGTGAGGATCCCGGTCGACAAGATCGGCGAGGTCATCGGCCCCAAGGGCAAGATGATCAACCAGATCCAGGACGACACCGGCGCCAACATCTCCATCGAGGACGACGGCACGATCTACATCGGAGCGACCAATGGCGAGTCCGCCGAGGCCGCCCGCTCGCTGATCAACGCCATCGCCAACCCGACGATGCCGGAGAAGGGCGAGCGGTACCTCGGTACCGTCGTCAAGCTCATGGCCTTCGGCGCGTTCGTGTCGCTGCTCCCGGGCAAGGACGGCCTGCTGCACATCAGCAAGCTGCGCACCCTGAACAACGGCAACCGCGTCGAGAACGTCGAGGACGTCCTGAGCGTGGGCCAGAAGGTCCAGGTCGAGATCTCCGAGATCGACGACAAGGGCAAGCTGTCGCTCATCCCGGTCGTCGAGGAGAAGAAGGACGAGGCGGTCGAGGTCCCCGTCGAGGCCTGATCCCCGGCTGACACGCGCGACGGCGCCGTCCCCCTCGGGGGCGGCGCCGTCCTGCGTCCTACGAGGGCCGAGCGAGGTCGTACCCGTGCGTAGGATGTCCCCCATGCTGAAGGTGGCCGTGTTCGGAGCGAAGGGGCGCATGGGCGCCGAGGTGTGTCACGCGGTCGAGGCGGCCGACGACCTGGACCTGGTCGCGGCCCTCGACGTCGGCGACGACCGGGGCCCTGCCGCGGACGCCGACGTGGCCGTCGACTTCACCGTCCCGGACGCCGTCATGGCCAACGTGGAGTGGTGCGCGGCCCACGGCGTCCACGCGGTGGTCGGCACCACGGGTTTCACGGCCGAGAAGCTGGACCGCGTCCGCGCGTTGTTCGCGGATGGCCGGGCCAACGCCATCGTGGCGTCCAACTACTCGATCGGCTCGTTGCTGATGATGAAGTTCTCCGAGATCGCGGCACCGTTCTTCGAGTCGGTCGAGATCATCGAGCTGCACCACCCGATGAAGGTCGACGCGCCGTCGGGCACCGCCGTCACCACGGCGGGACGCATCGCCGCGGCCCGGGCGGCGGCGGGCTTGGGGGAGACTCCCGACGCCACCGAGCTCGACCCGGACGGCGCGCGTGGCGCCAAGGTGGAGGGCATCCACGTCCACAGCGTCCGCCAGCGCGGCCTGTTCGCCAACCAGGAGGTCCGCTTCGGCAACGAGGGCGAGCAACTCATCATCACCGAGAACGGGTTCACCCGGGCCGCGTACATGCCCGGCGTCCTCGCCGCGGTGCGCGCGGTGCCGACCCTGCCGGGCCTGACCGTCGGCATCGAGTCGATCCTGGGACTCTGATGGGGCGCGTCCTCGGCGTCCTGCTGGCCGGGCTGCTGGTCCTGGCCGCGGTCGCCGTGGGCGCAGCCTACGTTTTCGATGGACGGATCCGCGACGAGGTCGAGGCGCAGGTGTCCACGACCCTGGAGCGCTCGGTGCCCTTCACCGGACCGCCGACGGTCGAAATCGCTGGGCACCCCATCGCCTGGCACCTGGTCACCCGCGAGTTCCCGTCCGTGCACGTGACCGGGGCGGAGGCGGCGACCCCGATCGACGCGCAGCGCGTCCTCCACCTGGCCGACGTCGACGTCACGCTCACCGATGTCACCTTCGGCGGCTCCACCATCGACGCCCGCCGGCTGGACGGCACGGCACGCCTCTCCTGGGCCGAGGTCAGTGCCCTGGCCGGGGTGCCGATCACGGACGCCGGGAACGGGCGGATCGCGGCATCCGGTGTCGGTGAGGTGCTGGGCATCAAGGTGACCGCGACCCTCACCGGCGTCCCCGCCCTCGACGCGTCCGCGCAGACCGTGACGGTGGCGGACCCCCAGGTGGACCTCGCGGGGGTCACGCTCCCGGCGCAGGCGACGCGGGCCTTGGTGGACAGCCTGCTGAAACCCATCGCCGTGCCCCTGCCGTACGGGTTGAGGCTGGACGGCGTCACGCCCCGCCCCGACGGTCTGGCCTTGTCGGTGACGGGGCGTGACGTGAGCTTCCCGCGCGCCTGAGCGGCCTCAGTAGGCGAGTTCGACCGGGTGGGGGGAGCGCTCGCCGGTGCGGATCGGACCGGGCGGGGTCCCGTCGCCGAACGGCGAACCCCCGAGTGCCTCCCGGCCGTGGCGCGTCAGCCACACGACGGGGTCCGGCCCCTTCGGGATGATCTGCAGCGGGTTCAGGTCGGTGTGCACCACGTAGTAGTGGGCCTTGATCTGCTCGAAGTCGATCGTGTCTCCGAAACCCGGCGTCTGGAACAGGTCACGCGCGTACGCCCACAGCACCGGCATCTCGGTGAGCTTGGTCCGGTTGCACTTGAAGTGGCCGTGGTAGACGGCGTCGAAGCGCACCAAGGTCGTGAACAGGCGGACGTCCGCCTCGGTGATGCTCTCGCCCATGAGGTAGCGCTGGGTGGCGAGGCGTTCCTCGAGCCAGTCGAGGGCCTCGAAGAGGCGGTCGTAGGCCGCCTCGTAGGCCTCCTGCGATCCCGCGAAGCCACACCGGTAGACGCCGTTGTTCACCTCGGTGAAGATGCGCTGCATGACCTCGTCCATCTCCGCGCGGACCGCCTCCGGGTACAGGTCGGGCGCGCCGGGGCGGTGGAACTGGGTCCACTCGGTGGAGAAGTCCAGCGTGATCTGGGCGAAGTCATTGGTCACGACAGCGCCGGTCCGCTCGTCCACGATCGCCGGGACGGTGATGCCGCGCGGGTACTCGGGGTCGTACTTCAGGTACGCCTCCTTGAGGCGGTGGGTGCCCAGCACCGGATCCACGCCGCCGGGATCGAGGTCGAACGTCCAGGACTCGGCGTCGTGGGTGGGGCCGGGCAGGCCGAGGCTGATCGCGTCCTCGAGCCCGAGCAGTCGACGGACGATGATCGCCCGGTTCGCCCACGGGCAGGCCCGCGCCGCGACGAGGCGGTAGCGGCCGCCCTCGACCGGGACCGCGTCCTCGCCCTCGGCGACCTCCGCCTTGATCCGCGTGGGGATGTAGCGCATGTCGCGGCTGAACTCCTTGCCCTTGCTGGTGTAGACGCCGCCCTTGCCGTGTTCCTCGTGCTCCGCCATGGGCACAGCCTAGATGACCGTGTCCAGCGTCCCCCGGGCCCCTGCTCCGCTGTAGGCTCTGTCCACCCGTGTGCCGTCGTGACAGGAGCAGGCCCATGACCGACCAGTACGTCCTCTCGATCGACCAGGGCACCACCAGCACCCGGGCGATCGTCTTCGACCGCGGGGGCAGGGTTGTGGCGTCCGGTCAGAAGGAGCACGAGCAGAGCTTCCCTCGGGCGGGATGGGTCGAGCACGACGATCTGGGCGAACGTCCTGGAGGTGGTGGCGGATGCGCTGGGCGCGGCCGGTATCGACGCCGGTGGCCTCGCCGCCGTCGGCGTGACCAACCAGCGGGAGACCACGCTGGTGTGGGACCGGCACACCGGCGAGCCGATCCACCCGGCGATCGTGTGGCAGGACACCCGCACGGCGCCGATCATCGCCGCGTTGGCCCAGCGTGACGACGACCGGTACAAGGAGCGGGTGGGCCTGCCCTTGGCCACGTACTTCTCGGGTCCCAAGGTCATGTGGCTGCTCGAGCACGTCGAGGGCGCGCGCCAGCGGGCCGAGGCGGGTGAGCTCCTGATGGGCACCATGGACTCCTGGCTGATCTGGAACCTCACGGGCGGCGTCGACGGCGGCATCCACGTGACGGATGTCACCAACGCGTCCCGCACGATGCTCATGGATCTCCGGTCGCTGTCCTGGGATCCGGAGATCTGTGCCGACATGCGCATCCCGCTGGGAATGCTGCCCGAGATCCGCTCCTCGTCCGAGGTGTACGGCACCTGCCACGCGAGCGGCCTCCTGGCCGGCGTCCCGGTGGTCGGTGACCTCGGCGACCAGCAGGCCGCCACGTTCGGGCAGGCCTGCTTCGAGGTGGGCATGGCGAAGAACACCTACGGCACGGGGTGCTTCATGCTGCTCAACACGGGTGGGGAGATCGTGCCGAGCCGGCACGGGCTGCTCACGACCGTGTGCTACCAGATCGGCGATCGCCCGGCGGTGTACGCGCTCGAGGGGTCCATCGCCGTGGCGGGCGCGCTCGTCCAGTGGCTGCGCGACAACCTCCGCATGATCGACTCGGCCGCCGAGGTCGAGGAACTCGCCGCCACGGTCGACGACAATGGCGGCGCCTACGTCGTGCCCGCCTTCTCCGGACTGTTCGCCCCGTACTGGGACGCCGACGCCCGGGGCGTGATCGTCGGACTGACTCGCTACGTGAACCGCGGCCACATCGCGCGGGCGGCGCTCGAGGCCACCGCCTACCAGGTGCGCGAGGTGATGGACGCCATGGAGGCCGACTCCGGCGTGAGGCTGGCCGAACTGAAGGTGGACGGAGGGATGACCATGAACTCCACGCTCATGCAGTTCCAGGCCGACCAGCTCGGCGTCCCGGTCGTCCGGCCGGTCGTGGCCGAGACCACCGCACTGGGCGCCGCGTATGCCGCAGGCATCGCCGTCGGCTACTGGGACGGGGAGCAGGACGTCATCGACAACTGGGCCGCGGGCGAGCGGTGGACGGCCGTCGATGGACTCCGGCGAGCGCGAGCGGCGCTACCGGCAGTGGAAGAAGGCTGTGACGAGGACGTTCGACTGGGTGGACGAGGACGTCCGGTAGGCGGGGTAGCCCGGGCGGGCCCGGGCTCAGGCCAGCGCGGTGTGTAGGCGGATCATCTTCACCGAGGCCGCCTCATCCTCGGTGGCGACCGTCTGGTGGCCACCGTCCGGCGCCCAGCCGGCCGACTGGAGGAACCTCCGCAGGGGGTCGTCGGTCGAACGCACCCACCACGTCGCCCGGGTGAAACCGTCGGCGCGGAGCGTGTCCGCGACGGCGTTCAGCAGGCGCGACCCGTGCCCCTGCCGTTGTGCGGGCGGGTCGATGATGAACTCACCCACCATGGCGTCCTCGCCGGGGTGTGCGTCGTCGTCGTCGGACGGCCCGATGGCGGCGAAACCGACCACGCGACCCTGCTCGATGGCCACCAGCACGCGAAACTTCGCCAGCGGCGGCTTCGTGATCGCCCCGACCCAGGACTGCGCCATGGAGGTCAGGTCCACTGAGGCGAGCACGTGCTCCGCGACGTCGGCCGGGAACAACTGCTGCCAGCTGCGCCGCTGGATCGCGGCGATGCGTTCGGCCTCGACGGGCAGGGCGAGGCGGCACGAATCAGCAGTGCGAGGAGCGTCGGTCACTCCGTCATCCTAGTGGGCCCCGAGACCCCGCCCTGTCAGAGGTCTTGGTCAGGAGGTTTTGCCCTCGATCGTCGCCTTGATGATGGCGACGACCGCCGGGACGGACAGCCCCGACCCGTTGATGATGACGTCGTACCAGTCGTTGTCGCGCGGGTCGAACTGGTAGGTCTTCCCCGACAGCGTGGAGCGGAACTCGTCCTCGATCGTCTGGCGCTTCTTGGCTCGGTCGGTGCCGAGACCGCCCTGTGCGGCGAAAGCGACGCGGCTCTCAACCGGCCCGTCCAACTTCACATGGACGGTGTTGGGGCGATCCTTGAGGATGTACTGACCGTTGCGACCCTGGATGACACCGCCCTGCTCGGCGACCGCGCGGACCATGGCGGTGTTCTCCTCCGCCATCGCGGCGTAGTTGGCCTGGGCGAAGGTCGCGGCGTTGGAGACCGCACCGTCATCTGCGAAGTTCGCGGGTGAGAAGTTGCGCAACAGTCGTCCGAGCGTTCCCTCCCGCTCACGCTCTGCCATGGCTTCCTCGATCGCCTCCGACGAGTAGGCCTGCTTGTGGAGCGGAACCTTGAGGTCTGCCGCCAACGCCTCGGCCACTGCTTCCATGTTGGACCCGTAGGTCTCCCACAGCGTGATCACCAGCGGGGTCTGATCTGCCATCACATCCTCCTTCTGAAGGTGTTCAGTTGTTCACATGGTAGGGGACTCCGTCCTGTACGGGCGGGTGAATCGAGGGGAAGCCAGTGAGTAGAGTGGGCGGGTGCGTGAAGCCTTGAAGACCCCGCCCGCGTTGGCGCCCGACACCCTCCGGATCGTCCCGCTGGGAGGTCTGGGTGATGTCGGGCGCAACTCGACGACCTTCGAGGTCAACGGCGAGTTGTTGATGGTCGACTGCGGCGTGCTGTTCCCCGACGAGAACCACCCGGGCGTCGACCTGATCCTGCCGGGCCTCCACCTCGTCACCGACCGGCTCGACGACATGGTGGCCCTCGTCCTCACGCACGGCCACGAGGACCACATCGGTGCCGTGCCCTACCTCCTGCGCCGCCGTCCGGACATCCCGGTGTTGGGAAGCAAGCTGACGCTGGCGTTCGTCCGCGAGAAGCTCAAGGAGCACCGCATCCGCAACGTCGACCTGCGTGAGGTCGCCGAGGGCGAACGGGCGACCATCGGCGGCTTCGACCTGGAGTTCCTGGCCGTCAACCACTCGATCCCGGACGCGCTGGCCGTCCACATCCGCACGGCGGGCGGCAACGTCCTGCACACCGGCGACTTCAAGATGGACCAGCTCCCGCTGGACAACCGCCTGACCGATCTGCGTGGCTTCGCCAGGATCGGCGAGCAGGGTCTCGACCTCCTGCTGTCGGATTCGACGAATGCCGAGACGCCCGGATTCACCACGCTGGAGAAGGACATCCAGCCCGCCATGGAGCGCGTGTTCACCCACGCCAAGGGCAAGCTGATCGTGGCCTGCTTCGCGTCCCACGTGCACCGCGTCCAGCAGGTCATGGACGAGGCCGTGAAGGCCGGCCGGAAGGCCGTCTACGTCGGCCGGTCCATGGTCAAGAACATGACGATCGCGGCGCAACTCGGCTACCTGCGGGTGCCCGGCAACACCCTCATCGCGTTGGATGAGCTCGAGAACTACGCCGACCACGAGGTCGTCATCATCTCGACCGGCTCGCAGGGGGAGCCGCTGAGCGCCCTGAGCCGGATCGCCAACCACGAGCACCCGATCATCCGCGCCGGTAACGGCGACACGGTGCTGCTGGCGAGCTCGCTCATCCCGGGCAACGAGAACTCGGTGTACCGGGTCATCAACGGGTTGACCAAGAACGGCGTCAAGGTGGTGCACAAGGCCAATGCGCTCGTGCACGTGTCCGGCCACGCCTCCGCTGGCGAGCTGCTCTACTGCTACAACATCCTCCAGCCCCGCAACGTGATGCCCGTCCACGGCGAGGTGCGGCACCTGGTCGCCAACGCGGAGCTGGCCATCGCGACGGGTGTACCGCGCAAGAACACCGTGGTGGTCGAGGACGGGGCGGTGGTCGACCTGCGTGACGGCAGGGTCGAGGTGGTCGGACGCCTCGACTGCGGCTACATCTTCGTCGACGGCTCCACCGTGGACGCCGTGGGTGACGCCGAGTTGGAGGACCGTCGGATCCTGGGCGAGGAGGGGTTCATCTCCGCGATCGCGGTGGTCAGCCTGCATTCGGGCGCGCTGGTTGAGGGGCCCATCATCACCGCGCGCGGGTTCGTGGGCGCCGAGGGCATCTTCGACGACATCACCGCCGAGGTGGCGGACGCGCTGCGCGAGGCGTTGGCGGATGGGGCCGAGGACACCTATCCGCTGCAGCAGATCATGCGCCGCCGGATCGGGCGCTGGGTGAGCAAGCGGTTCCGGGCTCGCCCCATGATCGTGCCCGTGGTGCTGGCCACCTGACCCGAACTCCGGACGGCGATTTCGCACTCCGGGCGGTTTCGGTTAGGATTAACAGGTTCCGATTTTCGACATCGGTCTCGACGCGTGCTTCGTCGCGGGGGCCGGAACACAAAGGAGATACTGCCATGGCAGCCGTGTGCGACCTGTGCGCCAAGAAGCCGACCTTCGGCCACAACGTGCCGTGGTCCAAGAAGAAGACCAATCGTCGCTGGAGCCCGAACGTGCAGTCGGTGCGCGCGTTCGTCAATGGTGGCACCAAGCGCATGAACGTGTGCACCTCGTGCATCAAGGCCGGCAAGGTCGCGCGCTGACCTCGGCCTGATCCCAGCATCGTGAAGACCCGCCCTCCGGCGGGTCTTTTCGTTTTGCCGGCACGAGCCGGTTGCGGTTTCCCCATTTCCTGTCCGCGCACCGGGTTCGAGGTCTAACGTTCACTTCAACAACCCGACCGGGGGTCGGGATGCAGGTCTGCGGCCCCCCGGAGGTGCACCCCGGTGCACCAGAAATGAGAAACCCCATGAAGTACCGCCTCGTTTCAGGTCTCTTGGCAGGCGCCGCCGCACTCGCCTTGACCGTCGCCGCCGCCCTGCCCGCAACGGCGGCGCCCGAGTCCCCGAAGCCCCGCGACCTGTACGCCGCTGTGGGCGATTCGATCGCCAAGGGCGTGGGCCTCGACCAGTCACTTGCGTATCCGGCACTGCTCGCCGGCTCGCCCGGCAACGTGACGATCACCGCCAGGAGCGGTGACACCACGCAAGACATGATCGACAAGCAGGTGAAGCGCATCCCGAGCACCGCCACCTAGGTCACCGTGACCGCGGGGGCCAATGACATCGGCTTCGCGGATGTCGCGCTCACTTGCGCGGAGGATCCGGACGCGTGTGACCTTGCGGTCATGCAGGCCTCGGGACGCGTCTCCGGCATGGCAGCGAACTTGGGCCTCCTTGTGTTTGCGATCAAGCAGCAGGCGCCCGCCGCCACGGTGTACGTGACGGGCTACCCGAAGCTGTTCCAGCCGTCGTCACTCAACCTCAGCTGTGGGGGCAGCCCCTTGGCAGCGCAGATGGGCGCGTTCGATGCAGCCATCGGCACCGGGATGACGCCGGATACGCTCAACTACGCCATCGCGGTGGCCGCCACGTTGAGCGGGGCAATGTACGTGGAGGTGACCGACGACTTCGCCGGACACGGCCTCTGCTACGGACCGGATCACAGCTACATCTTCCCGCCCACCCCGATGGACGGCGGATGGGCCACGTACTCCCTGCACCCGAACGCCGCCGGTCAAGTCGCCTATGCCGAGGCCCTTGAGGACGCCGGGTTCACGACCGAGGGCTGATCCACATCCGACCTCCGGCAGGGCCGGCTCCTTCGAGCCGGCCCTGTCGGCGTCCGGACCCGTGACCGGGACTGTCGGCGGCCCTCGCTAGGATCGCCGGCATGGTCAACCAGCGCTGGCAGACGCGTGCGTTCGCGGAGTTGAACGCACCACTGGCCGACGTCATGGGCGCGCAGGCCAAGCACTTCGAGGCGCTGCGCATCCACACCGTCGGAGACCTCCTGCGCCACCTCCCGCGGCACTACCTGTCCGGCACCGAGTTGACCGACCTGGCCACTCTCGAGGAGGGCGAGCACGTCGCCGTCATGGCGCGGGTCGCGCAGCTCGACGTCCACGAGGGCCGCGGCGGGCAACGCGGCAACAGCCGCCAGCCCAACTCCCGCCTCGAGGTCACCCTCACCGACGGGCACGGTCGCATCAAGGCGACCTTCTTCGGTCGCGACTCCATCGTGAAGTGGTGGCAGAGGGGCCTCAGCCAAGGGGAGCGAGGCATCTTCGTCGGCAAGGTGGGCTCGTTCAACGGGCTCCCGCAGATGACGCACCCGGCCTTCGTGATGCTGGACGCCGCCGGCCGCGTGGTCGGTAACTCCGAGGAGAAGGAGAAGATCGCCGAACTGTCCCGGTCCGGGCTGGTCGGCCTCTACCCGGCCACCGCCAAGCTGAAGACGTGGACGATCGCCGAGTCGGTCCGCATCGCCTTGACGCTGCTGGCCGGCGCGGAGGACCCATGGCCCGCCTGGGTGCGCTCACAGGCCGGCGTGATGGGCCTGGTCGAGGCCTTCACCGCCGTCCACCGGCCCGAATCACGCGGCGACATCGAGCGCGGCAACCGGCGCCTGCAGTTCGACGAGGCGTTCTCCACCCAGCTCACGATGGCCTACCGGCGCGCGGAGAACGCGCGGCAGTCGGCTGGGCCGCGCCCGCGGCGTCCGGGCGGGTTGCTGGACGACTTCGACGCCAAGCTGCCCTTCACGCTGACGGACGGCCAACGCCAGACCTCCGACGAGATCTTCGCCGACCTCGCCCGTGCCCAGCCGATGCAGCGCCTGCTCCAGGGGGAGGTGGGCTCGGGCAAGACGCTTGTCGCGCTCCGGGCGATGCTGGCCGTCGTGGACGCCGGCGGCCAAGCCGTCCTGCTCGCGCCGACCGAGGTGCTCGCCCAGCAGCACCGCCAGACGATCCTCGGGCTGATGGGGGAGTTGGGCATGGGCGGCGGCGTCCTCGGGGCGCCGGAGCATGCCACGGACGTGGTCCTCCTGACGGGCTCGATGAGCGCCGCCGCCAAGAAGGGCGCCCTGCTCAAGATCGCCTCCGGGGAGGCCGGCATCGTCATCGGCACGCACGCCCTCCTGGCCGACCACGTCCAGTTCGTCGACCTCGGCCTGGTCGTCGTCGACGAGCAGCACCGCTTCGGCGTCGAACAGCGCGCCGTGCTCACCGACCGGGCGTCCGCCAAGCCGCACGTGCTCGTCCTGACCGCGACGCCGATCCCGAGGTCGGTGGCGATGACGGTGTTCGGCGACCTCGAGGTCTCCACGCTGGCCGAGCTGCCCCGCGGACGCTCCGAGGTGACGACCACCGTGGTGGACGCCAACCGCCGGCCGGCCTGGGTCGACCGGGCGTGGGAGCGCGTCCGTGAAGAGGTCGCCCAGGGCCGCCAGGTGTTCGTCGTCGCGCCCCGCATCGGCACCTCGGCCGGCGAAGGGGACGGCATGGGCGTCCTGCAACTCGCGGACCACCTGCGTTGGGGTCCGCTCTCCGACGTGCGCGTGGGCGTCCTGCACGGGCAGATGGCGTCCGACGCCAAGGACGAAGCCATGGGTTCGTTCGTCAGCGGAGACACCGACGTCCTCGTCGCGACGACGATCATCGAGGTGGGCGTGGACGTCCCGAACGCGTCCATGATGGTGGTCTGGGACGCCGACCGGTTCGGGATCAGCCAGCTCCACCAGCTGCGCGGACGCATCGGCCGCGGCTCCCTTCCGGGCGTGTGCCTGCTCGTGAGCTCCGCCGAGAAGGACGCCGAGTCCTGGGAGCGGCTGCACGCCGTGGCGTCCACCCGGGACGGGTTCGCTCTGGCCGAACTCGACCTCGCCCAGCGACGAGAAGGAGACGTGCTCGGGGCCAGCCAATCCGGTGGACGCTCGACGCTGCGCCTGCTGCGGGTCCTGGAGCACGCCGACATCATCGACGCGGCGAGGGCCGTCGCGGAGGAGGCGGTGCGGCGCGATCCGGAGGCCGCCACACCCGGCTTCGCGGACGCCGTCACCCAGACGAATCTCCTGGCCGACGGCGACTGGATCGACCGGACCTGACCGGCTGGCCCTGACCGGCTTGACCTAACCGACCGGGTGGAAGGACTCCGGCTCGGGGCCGAAGGTGAAGGCGCGCCCCGCAATCTCATCGACCTCGAGGCGGATCCAGTGCTCCTTGTGCGTCGGTACCCAAGGTGCCAACTCAAGGCTCCCGGTCCGCTCGACCTCGTCCAGCCCCAACTCGCGAGCAGCTCCGTGGGCCAGGACGCTGACGGCGCCCGTGTGGTCCCACTCGTCGACCTGGAAGGCCATCCGGCCCCCGACCGACACAGCCAGCAGCTTGCTCCCCTCCGCGGTACGGAAGACGATCGAGTGACCGTCCACTGCGTAGTTGACCGGGAAGATGTCCGGTTCGCCCCCGATCACGATCGCAAGGCGTCCCAACCGGTGCTCGGACAGGAACTGCCACGACTGAGCCTCGTCCAGCGCCACCATGGGAATGTCGGCCATCGTCATGCGGCCAATCTAGCCCGACCGATAGCCTGCCGTGGTGAGTCGTATCATCGCTGGACGCGCGGGCGGGCACCGCCTGAGCACGCCCAGCCACGCCCGGACGCGGCCGACCAGCGACTTGGTGCGCGAGGCGGCCTTCAACCTCATCGCCGACTGGGCGGGGACGGCGGGGGAGCCGGCGGACACCATGTTGGCGCGCTTCTCGCTCCTCGACCTCTACGGCGGTACCGGCGCAGTGGCCCTCGAGGCCGCCAGCCGCGGTGCGGGCCCCGTGGTCTGCGTGGAGCGCGATCGCGGAACAGCGGCACTGGCGCGTGGCAACGCGGACGCCGTCGGCCTGGCTGTCGAAGTGGTCACGTCGTCCGTGGAGGCCTTCCTCGGCGGGACGCCCCGCATCTTCGACGTGGTCTGGTTCGACCCGCCCTACGACGTCCCGACGGCCGTCGTCGAGGCCCAGGTGCGGTCGGTCGCGGACCGCTGGTTGGCCCCGGACGGTCTGGTTGTGGTCGAACGTTCCAGCCGCGACACGCCGCCCACATGGCCGACATCCCTCACTGACCAGCGCAGTCGACGTTACGGTGAGACAACGCTGTATCTCGCCGCCAAGGAGGAGGACTCATGAGGGCGATCTGCCCCGGCTCCTTTGACCCCGTGACCCACGGGCACCTGGACATCATCGAGCGCGCCTCGCGGATGTTCGACGAGGTCTACGTGGCGGTCGGTCGCAACAGCGCCAAGAACCACCTCTTCAGCGCGCAGGAGCGAGCGGACATGCTCGTGGACGCCACGAGGCACCTCCCCAACGTGCGTGTCGAACTCCTCGACGGCCTGCTCGTGGAGTTCTGCCGCGAGCGCGACATCGACGTGATCGTCAAGGGGCTCCGCTTCGCCGGCGATTTCGAGTTCGAGGTGCAGATGGCCCAGATGAACCACGCCCTGAGCGGGATCGAGACGATCATGCTGCCCACGGCGGCACGGTGGGCCCACCTGAGCTCGACCATCATCCGCGAGGTGGCCAAGCTGGGCGGCGAGGTGTCCCAGTTCGTGACACCCGACGTGGCAGAACGGATCCGCGCGAAGACGACCACCGACAGGCAAGGAGAACGGGCATGAGCAGCACCGTGGACGAGGCACTGGCTGCCATCCGGCAGCTCGTCGAGCAGGCGAAGGGCGTTCCGATGTCGACGAACGTCAAGGTGCCACGGGGTGAGTTGCTCCGCCTGCTCGACCAAGCCGAGGCGTCCTCGAAGGCAGCGCTCGACCCTGCGACGGGCGAGGCACAGGCGATCCTGGCGAAGGCCCGTGCCGAGGCCGAGCGCGTCGTCGCCGAGGCGCGCGAGCAGGCCGCCGGTCTGGTCAAGGAGTCCGAGGTCGCCCGGGCGGCGGAAGCCGAGGCCGACGAGCTGCGTCTCGAGGCCCGGACATGGGTGGTCAACCACCTCGCCGAGTTCGAGGCGGGTCTGCACCAGGCGATCGAGCAGGTGGAGACCCTGCGCGAGCGCCTGAACTCACGCCCGCTGGGCGACGACACCCGTTGATCCGACCTCGGGCGCGGCGAGGTCGTCGGCGGGGGCCGCCGGTTGGACGGTGCTGCGTCGAACAGGTAAAGTAGCCATTCGGTTATGACGCTGTCGTGTCAACAGTGAGGGGCTGTGCGATGACGAATCGCTCCATCGACCCCCGTTCCGGTCTCGTCTTCGACATTCGCGAACACGGGCACCGCGCGGGCGGGAGCAAGGAGATCGTTGTCGACGTTCCCGCACCTGAGGGCATCGGCAACGACGTGATCGGAGTGCCGACCGAGTCTCCGATCCACCTCGATCTTCGGCTCGAGGGGGTGGGTGACGGGGTGTTGGCCACCGGCGTCGCTGTGGTCCAGCTGCGCGGGGAGTGCGCTCGGTGCCTGACCGAGATCGCGGCGGACGCCGAGATCGACCTGCAGGAACTGTTCCTCTTCCCGGGCGTGGATCCCGACGACGCGGAGGCCAGCCGAGTCGAGGCCGAGATGATCGACCTCGAGCCCGTCCTGAGGGACTCGGCGTTGCTCGACCTGCCGTTCACCCCGTTGTGCCGGGAGGATTGCGCCGGGTTGTGCCCCACGTGTGGGGCGAACCTGAACGACGATCCCGACCACGACCACGGCGAGGCCGTCGACCCGCGTTGGGCGAGCCTCGCCGAGTGGGCTGACGGCGACCAGAACTGAAGCGGGCCACCGAGCCCCAGATTCAAGGAGTATGACGTGGCTGTTCCCAAGCGGAAGATGTCCCGCAGCAACACGCGCAACCGTCGCGCGCAGTGGAAGACGTCCGCGCCGCAGCTGGTGACCTGCGCCAACGCCGCCTGCCGTGCGAAGCACCTGCCGCACACCGCGTGCCCGACGTGCGGCCAGTACGGCCCGCGAGCGGCGCGTCGCCAGGTCTTCGAGCTGTGACCGGCGCGGCCGGCGGCCGCGTTCAAGACCTCTTCAACGAGCTGGGGATCGGGATCGATCCCCAGCTCCTTGAGCTTGCCCTGACCCACCGGTCCTGGGCGTACGAGCACGGCGGCACCCCACACAACGAACGCCTGGAATTCTTGGGCGACTCAGTGCTGGGCGTCGTCGTGACCGAGCACCTCTACCTGACGTACCCGGACGCGCCCGAGGGCTGGCTCGCCAAGATGCGCGCCGCTGTGGTCAACACGTACGCCCTCGCCGACGTCGCGCGGGGTCTGGGCTTGGGCTCGCTGCTCAAGTTGGGCAAGGGTGAGATCGGCACCGGAGGTGCCGACAAGGATTCGATCCTCGCCGACGCCACCGAGGCGGTCATCGCTGCGGTGTTCCTGTCCGGGGGACGGGACGCGGCCGAACGGTTCGTGCACCACCTCATGGACCCTGTCGTCGCGTCCGCATCGGCCGACGGCCGTTCGACCGACTGGAAGACCGCGCTCCAGGAGCTCGCAGCCGAGCAAGACCTGGGGGCGCCCACCTACCGGCACACCTCCACGGGGCCGGACCACGACAAGCGCTTCGAGGCCGTGGCCGTGGTGGCCGGGGTCGAGTACGAGGGATCGGTGGCCCGCTCGAAGAAGCTCGCGGAACAGGGTGCTGCCCGGTTGGCCCACGACGCGCTCGTCGAGGCGCTGGGCGCCGCTGCGGAGGAATGATGCCCGAACTCCCCGAGGTCGAGGTGGTGCGCCGCGGGTTGGAGCCCTCGATCAACGGACGCCGCATCCAGTCCGTCCGCGTCCTGCACCCCCGGCCGGTTCGCCGCCACTCGGCCGGTCCCGACGATTTCGCCGTCACACTCACCGGTCGCACGTTCGTGACCCCCCGCCGACGCGGCAAGTACCTGTGGTTGCCGTTGGCCGACGGGGACGCCGTGCTCGCCCATCTGGGCATGAGCGGCCAGTTCCGGCTCGACGAGCACGACGCGCCCCTGCAGCGCCACGCTCGCGTGCTCTTCGACCTCGACGACGACGTCCAGCTACGGTTCGTCGACCAGCGCATGTTCGGCGGACTGTCGGTCTCCGTGGGGGGAGCGGACCTCCCCCGCGAAGTCGCCCACATCGCACTCGACCTGTTCGACCCGTCGGTCGACCTCTCGGCTCTGACCGCTCGGATCCGGACCAAGAACAGCGCGATCAAGCGCGTCCTCCTCGACCAGACGGTCGTCTCGGGCATCGGGAACATCTACGCGGACGAGTCCTTGTGGGTGGCCCACATCGACGGCCGGACGCCGGCGTCCGCCCTCACCGAAGCCGAGGTGACCGCGCTGCTCACGGCGGCACGGGACGTGATGGAGGCCGCCCTCGCCGTCGGGGGCACCTCGTTCGACGCGCTCTACGTGAACGTCAACGGCGAGTCGGGCTACTTTGACCGCACTCTCAACGCCTACGGTCGCGAGGACCAACCGTGCCCACGGTGCGGCACCCCGATCACCCGGGAGCCGTTCATGAACCGTAGTTCCTTCCGCTGTCCAACCTGCCAGCGAGCGCGTTGAGGTTGGGCCCAGCCACCCGGCGCACCCCGCACCCCACCGATGGGCATGTGATGCGTGGGACGCATCACATGCCCATCGAGCAAGAAGTAGAACGTGCCGACCGCCGCGTGAGCCGGCGCGCCCAGAACGTCGGAGGGGGCTGTGAGGCTGGTGGCATGAGCTCATCTCTGCAGGTACCCGGGTTGATCCGACGTGCTCGTCGCGAGGCCGATCTCAGCCAGCGTGACCTGGCGAGGCTCTTGGGGGTCGACCAGTCCCTCGTCGCTCGGTGGGAGACCGGGGCCCTGTGCCCCTCCGTTCCCCTCCTCGAGCGCATCCTGGAGATGGCAGGCTTCCGGCTGGCCGTGGTAGCGGCCGGTGAGGAGGCGCGTCCTGCGGCCGATGGAGCCGCGCTGAGCGTTCCAGCCTCCGAGGCGGCCCCGATGAGGTCGGACTCGGTGAGGGACCGCCAACACCGTCGTTTCCCGAGTCACTTGGACGTCCGCGACGTTCAGGACCCGATGTCCGGTCAACGCCGTCCGCATGCGCCATGGCGGCGGCGACGTGACCGGATCAGGGTCACGATGGGCATCGTCCCGATGGACCATCCCACTCCCCTGGAACTTGAACAGGCGCGGTGCAATGCGGCGCGGGAGCGACGGGAAGCTCTCGCTCAGCGCGTCCGGCGGTTGCCGGAGTGGACCCCGCTGGGCCAGACCAACTCGTGCGCGTGTCCCGCGTCCTGCTGGCTCGAATCCGGCTGCGACGAGCAGTGTCCTTGCCGGTGCGAGCGGTCCCCGGCGCGGGGAAGCGCTACGCTTGCTCTCTTGTGAGCCCTTCCACCTCGTTCTTCGCCCGCTACGGCAACACGGCGCGGCAGTTCGTGACGTTCGGGCTCGTCGGCGGAGCCGGAGTGCTGGTCAACATGGCCACGGTCGCCGTGGCCAATGCCATCGGCGTCCACGTGTTCGGGGTGGCGGACAAGGACCCCTTCATCCCACTGGTCGGCACCGATCGCGCGCTGCGCTTCTACATCGTGTACGCCGCCCTCGCATTCCTCGTGGCCAACCTCTTCAACTTCATGTTGAACCGCCACTGGACCTTCAAGGACCACCACGGAAAGCCGGCGCCGTTCTTCCATGAGTTCATCCCCTTCCTCACGGTCGGGGCCGTCGCCCAGCTGATCGGCTTCGTCATCCTCTACCTGCTGCGCAACGAGACGTCCCCGCTGTACCTGAGCCACCCGTTCTTCACCTATGACGGCCCCTGGTGGACGCAGCGCCTCTACTGGGCGCAGTTGATCCAGATCGTGTGCGTGATGCCGATCAACTTCATCGTCAACAAGCTCTGGACCTTCCGCGTCGTCCGACAGCGACACGCGGCCGGCAAGCGGGTGGACCACACGACGCGTTCGTAAGGTGGCAGCGTGTACCTCAAGTCCCTGACGCTGCGCGGCTTCAAGTCGTTCGCGTCGGCGACGACGCTGAACTTCGAACCCGGCATCACCTGCGTTGTCGGACCCAACGGCTCCGGCAAGTCCAACGTCGTCGACGCCCTCAGTTGGGTGATGGGGGAGCAGGGTGCCAAGACCCTGCGCGGCGGAAAGATGGAGGACGTCATCTTCGCCGGCACGTCGACCCGGGCCCCGCTCGGTCGCGCCGAGGTCAGCCTCACCATCGACAACACCGATGGGGCGCTTCCGATCGACTACACCGAGGTGACGATCAGCCGCACGATGTTCCGCGCCGGCGGCTCGGAGTACGCCATCAACGGCAGCCCGGCCCGCCTGCTCGATGTTCAGGAACTCCTGAGCGACTCCGGCATCGGCCGTGAGATGCACGTCATCGTGGGCCAGGGCCAACTCGACGCGATCCTGCAGGCGACTCCCGAAGTGCGGCGCGGCTTCATCGAGGAGGCCGCGGGTGTCCTCAAGCACCGCAAGCGCAAGGAGAAGGCGCTCCGCAAGCTGGACGCCACCCAGGTCAACCTCGATCGACTGACCGACCTCGTCGCCGAGATCCGCCGCCAGCTGAAGCCGCTGGGCCGACAGGCGGAGGTCGCGCGGAAGGCCGCGACCGTCCAGGCCGAGCTCCGTGACGCCAGGGCACGGCTGCTCGCCGACGACTACGTCATGGCGACGCTGGCCCTGCAGTCCGATCTGGCCGCCGAAGCCGAGATCAAGGCCCGCCGCCTCGTCCTGGAGGAAGCCCTGGAAGCCGCCCGTGAGGCGGAGGCCGAGGCCGAGCAGGCTGCCCGCGCCGCGAACCCCGAACTCAACCGCGCCCAAGAGACCTGGTACGCCCTCGCCGGCCTGCGGGAGCGGATCGCCAGCACGCTCACGATCGCGAACGAGCGCGTCCGGAACGCCGCCAACACGTCCGTGGACGACCGACGCGGGCGTGATCCCGAGGCGATCGAGGCGGAGGCGGCCGGGATCCGCGAGACCGAGGAGGCGATCACCGCCCAGGTGGCCGAGCGCGCCGCCGCCCTCAAGGAAGCGTCCGCCGCTCGCGAGCAGGCGGAACGGGCCCACGCGGAGGCCGAGCAGCAGTACGCCGCGCAGCTTCGCGCGATCGCGGACCGCCGCGAGGGTCTCGCCAGGCTCGCTGGTGAGGTGAACTCGCTGAAGTCGCGCACCGAGGCCGCGGACGCCGAGATCGAGCGCCTCCGCTCCGCCGGATCCGATGCCCACAAGCGCGCCGACGAGGCCCGTGCGTCGTTCGTGCGCCTGGAAACCGAGCTCCAAGGGCTCACGCAGGGCGAGGAGGGACTCGACGCCGCGTACGAGTCGGCCGAGGCCGAGCGGGTCGCCGCCGCCGAGGCGCTGGAGGCGCTTCGGGTGGACGAGCAGCGCGCCCAGTCCGAGCGCGCGTCGATCGCCGCACGCCTGGAGGGCCTCAAGGTCGGGCTCGACCGCCGCGACGGGACCGGAGCGCTGCTCGCGGCGTCCGACGAACTGTCTGGTGTGCTGGGGTCGGTGGGCGCACTCGTGCGGGTCGAGGCCGGCTACGAGGCGGCGGTCGCGGCCGCGCTCGGCGGAGCGGCCGAGGCTGTCGCCGTCACCGGTCTGGACGCCGCCGTCGAGGCCTTCGACCACCTCAAGGCCGATGACCTCGGTCGCGCCGGCCTCCTGCTGGGAGGCGCCGACACCGCCGAGGACCGGTCCGGGTGGCCGGCCCTTCCCGAGGGTGCGCGCTACGCCCTCGACACCGTCACGGCGGACGACACCTTCCTCCCGGCCCTGCAGCGCCTGCTGCGCAAGGTGGCCGTCGTGGACGACCTTCCCGCAGCCAGGGCGCTCGTCGCCTCGCTCCCGGACACCACCGCCATCACGCGCGAGGGCGACCTGCTCTCGACGTGGTTCTCCACGGGAGGGTCGTCGGCACGTCCGAGCCTCATCGAGGTCCAGGCGGCCGTCGACGCGGCGTCCGCGGCCCTGGTCGAGGCCCAACAGGACGTCGAGCGGTTGACGTTCGCCAAGGCGTCCGCGGTGACTCGTCTGGAGCAGGCGACCGCCCGCAGCGAGGCCGCGCTGGCGCGGTTGCACGAGTCGGACGCCCAGTACTCGGCACTGGCCGACCAGTTGGCCCGGCTCAACCAGGCTGCTCGCGCGGCGGTTGCCGAGGCCGAGCGCCACCACGCATCCGTGGCGAAGGCCGAGGAGGCCCGGGAGCGCAACACGCAGGCGCTCGCCGCGCTCACTGAACGCCTGCGCGTGGCCCGGGACACCACCGAGGTCGCCGAGGCCGACCCGGCCGAGCGCGACCGGCTCGCGCTGGCCGCAGCGAAAGCTCGTCAGGCGGAGATGGAGGCGCGGCTGGCCCTGCGCACCGACGAGGAGCGCGCGCGAGCGCTCGCCGGCCGCGCCGACTCCCTCCTGCGCGCTGCCCGTGCCGAGCGCAACGCCCGCGCCGAGGCAGCCGCCAAGCGCGAGAAGCTGCGACGGGAGGCGGAGGTCGCGAAGGCCGCCGCCGCGGCGTCCGAGTGGTTGCTGGGGGTGGTCGCAACCTCGCAGGAGGAGGCCGGACGCGCCCGCCGCGCCGCGGACGAGCGCCGGGTCGAGGCGGACCGCCGGGTCCATGACGCGCGCCAGCGCAGCCGCGACCTGGCCCGCCAGTTCGAGGGCGTCGTCGACGTGGCCCACCGCGACGAGCTGGCGCGGGCCGAGCAGCGCATGCGCATCGAGGCCCTGGCGGAGAAGGCGCTGGAGGAACTGGGGCTGCCCGCCGAGGTGCTGGCCTCGGAGTACGGGCCGGACCGTCCGGTCCCGGTCCTGACCCGTCCCGATGGCACAGCGCTCACCGAGGACGACGAACAACCCGAGCCGCGCCCGTTCGTCCGCGCCGAGCAGGAGAAGCGGTTCCGGACGGCCCAACGCAACCTCGACCTGTTGGGACGGGTGAACCCGCTCGCGCTGGAGGAGTTCCAAGCGATGAGTGAGCGGCACCAGTTCCTCGCCGAGCAACTGGATGACCTGAAGCGGACGCGGGCGGACCTGCTGGGCATCGTCGACGACGTCGACGCCCGCGTGGAGCAGGTGTTCGCCGACGCCTACGCGGACGTCGAGGTGGCTTTCGAGGACGCGTTCGCCCGGCTGTTCCCCGGCGGCGAGGGCCGACTCGTCCTCACCGAGCCCGGAGGGTGGCTCACCACCGGCGTCGACGTGGAGGCACGCCCGGCGGGGAAGAAGGTCAAGCGGTTGTCGCTGTTGTCGGGCGGGGAGCGCTCCCTCGTCGCGGTGGCGTTCCTGGTCGCGCTGTTCAAGGCGCGCCCGAGCCCGTTCTACATCCTCGACGAGGTGGAGGCCGCCCTCGACGACACGAACCTCGGGCGCCTGCTGGGCATCTACGAGGAACTCCGCGAGAACAGCCAGATGCTGGTCATCACCCACCAGAAGCGGACCATGGAGATCGCCGACGCCCTCTACGGCGTCACCATGCGGGAGAGCGGGGTCTCCACCGTCATCAGCCAGAGGCTCCGCGATGGCTGAGCCGAACCGTCGGGCATACTGGCAGGGCAAGGAGGTGACCCGATGCTCGTCATGATCTTCACGATGCTCGCCGTGTTGGTGCTGGCCGCCGGCGTGATCGCCGTCGTCGTCATGGGCATGGAGGGCACCGGACGTGAGCAGCACCCCGACATCGCGGATGCCATGGCCAGGACGGCCCGGCATCTGAACGGTGAGGGTGAGCCGCCCCGCGCCTTGGTCGCGATGCTCGACGAGATGGACGACGTGGGCGACATCAACGTGCGCGACATACCGGCCAAGCTCCGTGCGGCCTCCGCGGCCTCCGCCAGGTCCGCGCGCTCGGCGTGGTCGGCCCTGTCCGCCCGCTCTGCCCCGTCGGCCAATCGACCCGAACCCGAGGAGGGCGCGCTCCAGTCGGAACGCGGGACGGAGCTCGACGAGGCGGCACGGAAGATGAGTGACGCATTGGCCGCTCCCGTGCCCGAGGACCGCGGCGCTGAGGACCCCTACGGGGTCTGGGGTCAGGCCGACCCCAAGGGCGAGGTCGACGCAGAGCACGAGACACAGCAAGGTGCCACGGAGCCCGGTCAGGGGGCGACCCTCCTCGCCGAACGGGCCAACGTCGTACGGGTGCGACTGCCGGAGGGCAACGCCCAAGGCTGAGGCCCACCACTAGGATGGCCGCGTGCTGACCCCCTTCGACCCCATCGTCTGGATCATCGTCGGCGTCGTGTTGGCGCTCGCCGCGATCCTGACGACCGTCCTCGTCGTCCGCAACCGCCGCCAGCGCGAGCTCACGCGCCAGTACCGCGAGCCGATCGAGCCACCCGCCACGCCCACCGAGGTGCCGACGGCCGAGGCCCCGGTCGAGGCCCCCGCAGCCGCGGCGCCGGAGGCCCCGACCACCGAGCGCCCCGAGGCGGCCGGAACCCGTCTGGCCCGCCTGCGCCGCCGCCTCGCGGGATCGAACAACGTGCTCGCCCAGGCACTGCTGGGCATCTTGAGTTCCGACAAGCTGGACGCCGACACCTGGGACGACTTCGAGGCCACCCTGATCGGGTCAGACCTCGGCGTGGGCCCGACGACGGAGCTGGTCGAGAACCTCCGCAAGGAGTTGGCGATCGACGGTGTGCAGGATCCGGCTCGCGCGCGGGCTGTCCTGCGCTCGGAGCTGGTGAAGCTGGCTGACCCGACCCTCGACCGGACGCTGAAGGTGACCGGCGCGAACGGACTGCCGGCCGTCATCCTCGTCGTCGGGGTCAACGGCACCGGCAAGACAACCACGGTCGGGAAGCTGGCTCGGCTCCTGGTCGCCGAGGGCAAGACCGTCCTCCTCGGTGCGGCCGACACCTTCCGTGCGGCGGCGTCCGAGCAACTGCAGACGTGGGGCGACCGGGTGGGTGTCGAGACTGTCCGCGGCCCGGAGGGGGCCGACCCGGCGTCCGTCGCGTACGACGCGGTGAACACCGGCGCGGACAAGGGCGTCGACGTGGTCCTGGTCGACACCGCCGGACGCCTCCACAACAAGTCCAACCTGATGGACGAGCTGGGCAAGATCCGCCGCGTCATCGAGAAGCGGGCGCCGATCACCGAGTGCCTGCTCCTGCTGGACGCCACCACCGGCCAGAACGGCCTCATCCAGGCCCGCGTCTTCAATGAGGTGACCGACATCACCGGCATCGTGCTGTCCAAGCTGGATGGCTCGGCCAAGGGCGGCATCGTCGTCCAGGTCCAACGCGAGCTGGGCGTGCCCGTGAAGTTCATCGGGCTCGGGGAGGGCGCCGACGACCTCGCGCCGTTCACCGCCGAGGGATTCGTCGACGGCCTGCTGGGGGAGTGAGGCATCCCGCCCGCTCGATCCAACTCTGATGCGCCCTGCGCATCAGAGTCCCATCGCTCCGATCGGCGCCCCCCTGCCCCGCTCACCTCGTGGGTCAGGGCCGCCCCGGCCCCGCGACGACGGCCACCCATCGAGACGGTAGGCTGGGGCGGCACCGATCCGTCCTGACGAGAAGGCACGCATGTTCGACACTCTCCAAGACCGCCTGCAAGCCACGTTCCGCAACCTCCGGGGCAAGGGGCGGCTCACCGATGCCGACATCGATGCCATCGCGCGCGAGATCCGGTTGGCACTGCTCGAGGCCGACGTCAACCTTGGGGTCGTCAAGGAGTTCGTGGGCGCGGTCAAGGAGCGGGCGAAGGGGACCGAGGTCAGCCAGGCGCTGAACCCGACCCAGCAGATCATCAAGATCGTCGACGAGGAACTCGTCGAGATCCTCGGCGGCGAGGCTCGTCCGCTGCGCTTCGCGAAGAACCCGCCGACCGTGATCATGCTCGCGGGCCTCCAGGGCTCGGGCAAGACCACCCTGGCCGGCAAGCTCGCCCTCTGGCTGCGCGAGCAGGGCCACACCCCGATGCTGGTCGCGGCCGACCTCCAGCGCCCCAACGCCGTCAACCAGCTCCAGGTGGTGGGTGGCCGCGCCGGGGTCCCGGTGTTCGCGCCGGAGCCGGGGAACGGCGTCGGCGACCCGATCCAGGTCGCCCGGGCGTCCGTCGAGGAGGCCAAGCGCAAGTACTACGACACGGTCATCGTCGACACCGCGGGCCGGCTCGGCGTGGACGCCGAACTGATGCAACAGGCCGCGGACATCCGCGATGCCGTGAACCCCGACGAGATCCTGTTCGTCGTCGACGCGATGATCGGCCAGGACGCCGTCAACACCGCCAACGCGTTCGGCGAGGGGGTCGGCTTCGACGGGGTCGTGCTGACCAAGCTCGACGGTGACGCCCGCGGCGGCGCAGCCCTGTCGATCTCCAAGGTGACCGGCAAGCCGATCATGTTCGCCTCCAACGGCGAGGCGCTGAAGGACTTCGACCTCTTCCACCCCGACCGGATGGCCTCGCGCATCCTCGACATGGGTGACCTGCTCACCCTCATCGAGCAGGCCGAGAAGAACTTCGACGCCGAGCAGTCCCGCAAGGCGGCCGAGAAGATCATGGGCTCGGGCGACTTCGGGCTCGACGACTTCCTCCAGCAGATGCAGCAGGTCCGCAAGATGGGCCCGATGAGCAAGATCCTCGGCATGATGCCGGGGATGGGGCAGTACAAGGACGCCCTGGGGGCGATCGACGAGCGTGAGATCGACCGCATCGAGGCGATCATCTACTCGATGACGCCGGCGGAACGCGCGAAGCCCGAGATCCTCAACGGGTCGCGCCGCTCGCGCATCGCCAAGGGGTCCGGCACCACGGTCCAGGACGTCAACGGCCTGGTCAACCGGTTCATGGAGACCCGCAAGATGATGCGCCAGCTCGGCAAGGGCGGCGGCATGCCGGGTATGCCCGGCATGAGTGCGCTGGGTGGCATGCCCGGTGTCCCGGGGCGCCCCGCGAAGCAGCAGGCGAAGAAGGCGGCCAAGGCCAGGAAGGGCGTCTCGGGCAACCCCGCACGCCGCTCCGGGAGCCCGGCGGCCGCCGCCGAGCACGCGCGCGTCCCGCAGACAGAGGCCGAGGTGAAGGCCGCGATGGCCGACTTCCAGCTGCCGCCCGAACTGCAGAAGATGTTCGACCAGCAGAACAAGGGCCAGTAAGGGCCACCGGGCATGGCGCACACCCACGACGACGTCCCCCTGGACGCCTTGGGCCAGCCGTTGCTCGCCCACACCCACACCCACGACGGATCCACGCACACGCACGTGCGCCCTGTGTCCGAGGAGGACGGCCGGCTCAGCCCGGCCACAGCCCGGTTGCACCTGCGCGGCGTCCTCCTGCCCGGCAGCCACGTCGTGGACCTCTGGGTCGTCGACGGACTCGTCACGTTCGAGCCCGTCGCGGACGCCCTCACCGTGGCCACCGACTGCTGGATCATGCCCGGCCTGGTGGACGCCCACTGCCACATCGGTATGGGGCCCCACGGCGCGACGGATGCCGCGGAAGTCGAGCGCCAGGCCATCGCGGACCGTGATGCCGGCACCCTGCTGGCCCGCTCGCCGGGAGTCCCCACCGACACCGCCTGGGTGGACGACCGCGAGGACCTGCCCCGCCTCATCCGAGCCGGACGCCACATCGCGCGCCCCCGCCGCTACCTCCGCAACGTCGGTGAGGAGGTCGAGCCCGCCGACCTCGTCGCCGAGGTCCGCACCCAGGCTCGTGCCGGGGACGGCTGGGTCAAGATCGTCGGGGACTGGATCGACCGGGACGCCGGCGACCTGCGACCCCTGTGGCCCGCCGACGTGGCTGCCGAGGCCATCGCGGCCGCCCACGAGGAGGGCGCCCGGGTGACGGCCCACTGCTTCGACGAGCAGTCCGTCACCGAGTTGGTGGAGGCCGGCATCGACGGCATCGAGCACGGCACCGGCCTGGACGACGCCACCATCGCCACGATGGCAGCTCGGGGGGTGTCGCTCGTCCCGACCCTGGTGAACATCGAGACGTTCCCGTCGATCGCGGCGGCCGGAGAGGCCAAGTTCCCCACGTATGCCGCCCACATGCGCGCGCTGCACGAGCGGCGCTTCGAGACCATCGGCAAGGCCGTGGACGCCGGCGTCCACGTGTTCGCCGGGACCGACGCGGGGGCGGTGATCCCGCACGGCCTGATCGCCGACGAGGTCGACCTGCTCGCACGCGTCGGGGGAGCGGAGTTCGCCTTGGGCGCAGCCTCCTGGCG
Organism: Propioniciclava sp. LT432; assembly: GCF_059515965.1. NCBI lineage: Bacteria > Bacillati > Actinomycetota > Actinomycetes > Propionibacteriales > Propionibacteriaceae > Propioniciclava > Propioniciclava sp. LT432. Next base: position 98,322 of record NZ_JCAKNE010000002.1, read on the forward strand.
TGCCCGGGAGTGGCTGGGCGCCGAGGGACTGACGGAGGGCGCGTCCGCCGACCTCGTGGTCTTCGACGGTGACCCGCGCACGGATCTGGGTGTCCTCCGGCACCCGAGGTTGATCGTACTGCGCGGACGCGTGGTGCGCGACTGAGGCGACCCTCGCCCCAAGTTGGGCGTATCGCGTCCGGTTCTGGCACAATGAACGATGCACTGTGCCCGTGGGTGCCCTCTCACGCCGGCGAGCACAGTCCACCCGAGTTCGGCCGATGGTTGACCCACGCCAGAGGTCCTGCTCACCCGATCCCGTCCGTGCAGGTGCACGGGCATGTTCCAACAGGAGAACCACACACGTGGCCGTCAAGATTCGTCTCAAGCGGATGGGCAAGATCCGCAACGCGCAGTACCGCATCGTCGTCATCGACTCCCGCGCCAAGCGCGATGGTCGGGCGATCGAGGAGATCGGCATCTACCAGCCGAAGACCGAGCCCTCGGTGATCCGCATCAACTCCGAGCGCGCCCAGTACTGGCTCGGTGTCGGCGCCCAGCCGTCCGAGACCGTCGAGAAGCTGCTCAAGCTCACCGGCGACCGCGACAAGTTCACCGGCGGCGCCGGCGAGTCCGTGGTCAAGCCGCAGCCGGAGAAGGGCGACAAGCTGGCCGCCTTCAACAAGGCGCTGGCCGAGGCCGACGACGAGCCGGCCTCGGGCGCGATCACCTCGCGCAAGAAGAAGGCCGAGGAGCCCAGCGAGGCCGAGGCTGACGCCGACGCGGCCGACGCCGAGGCTCCGTCTGAGGCGGCTGGCGCTTCCGACGAGGCGTGAGCGTGCTGGCGGACGCATTGGAGCACCTCGTCCGCGGACTCGTCTCCAACCCTGACGACGTCGTCGTGTCCGACTTGGAGCGACGACGCGTCCGGACGCTGGAGGTCCGCGTCAACCCCGAGGACATCGGCAAGGTGATCGGACGCCAGGGTCGCACGGCGAGCGCCCTGCGCACGGTCATCACCGCTCTCGCCGGTCGCGAGCAGGTCCGTGTCGACTTCGTCGACGTGGACCGTCGGCAGCGCCGCAACTGAGCACCCGCGGTCCCCGGTCCGCCACATTCCAGTCGAGGAACGTGGATGGCCGGGGACCGTTCCGTCCCCACCACTGAGGAGTGAGCACCATGGGTGAGTTCGTCGACGTGCTCGTCGGCACGATCGGCCGGGCGCACGGCCTGCGCGGTGAGGTCACCGTGCACGTGCGCACCGACGAACCCGAGCGCCGGTTCGCGCCGGGTGCCGTGGTCAGCCTCGACGGGCGGCCGCGCACGGTCGCATCGACACGGTGGCACTCTGGCACGCTGCTGCTGAAGCTCGACCGGGTCGAGGACCGAACCGGTGCCGAGGCACTGCGTGGCAAGGAACTCTGGGTGAAGGTCCCGGTCGACGAGGCCCCGGCCGAGGACGGTGAGTACTGGGATCGCCAACTGGTCGGCCTGACCGTGCTGGACGCCGCGGGAGCACAGGCCGGCACGATCACGGACGTCCTGCACCTACCGGCCCACGACACGCTCGTCGTCCGGACGCCGACGGGGGACCGACTCGTCCCCTTCGTGGACGCCCTCGTGCCGATCGTCGACCTGGCAGCCGGGCACGTCCAGTTGGCCGAGGTCGGCGGCCTGCTGGTGGACGAGGAGGACTGATGTACTTCGACATCATCTCGATCTTCCCCGACTACTTCACCCCCCTCGACCTGTCGTTGGTCGGCAAGGCTCGCCGGGCGGGCCTGGTCGACTGGCACGTCCACGACCTGCGGACGTGGACGCACGATCGGCACCGGACGGTCGACGACACCCCCTACGGCGGGGGTGCGGGCATGGTCATGAAGCCCGAGCCGTGGGGGGATGCGCTCGACCACGTCCTCGACCATGCGTGGTCCCTGCCGACCCTGGTCGTCCCGACACCGTCGGGGGAGCCCTTCCGGCAGGCGACCGCGCACGAGTTCGCCGCACTGCCCCACCTGGTCTTCGCGTGCGGGCGCTACGAGGGCATCGACGCGCGCGTGGTCGAATACGCCGCGACCCGCATGCCCGTCCGCGAGGTGAGCCTCGGTGACTACGTGCTGAACGGGGGGGAAGTGGCGGTGCTCGCGATGGTCGAGGCGATCGTCCGGCTCGTCCCGGGCGTCGTCGGGAACGCGTACTCGCTGGTCGAGGAATCCCACTCGGTGGAGGGTGAGGGGCTGCTGGAGTACCCCGTGTACACCAAGCCGCCGTCGTGGCGTGGCCTGGACGTCCCGGAGGTGTTGCTGTCGGGCAACCACGGCAGGGTCGCGCAATGGCGCCGGGAGCAGTCGCGGGAACGGACGGCGCGCCGTCGTCCCGACCTCCTTCCCGGCGATGAGAACGGCAATTTCGCAAGAGAGTCACAGCGTTAATACCCCCAGTCAATGCGTGAATGGGGGGCCTGAGCGGGATCCCGCGGGAAACGCACATCCCGATGGGGCAAACGCCGGGAAACTTGGCTAAGTTGTGGCCGTGGCGACAACAACACTGACTCCTCATCAACGAGCAGTCCGGTCAACGGTGACCATGAAGGTCGTGATGGCCCTCACCGGTCTCATCATGGTCGGATTCCTGCTCATGCACATGTACGGCAACCTGAAGGTCTTCCTCGGTGCCGACGCCTTCGACCACTATGCGGAGTGGCTCAAGGGCGACATCCTCTACCCGCTCGTGCCCGAGGGCTGGTTCATCTGGATCTTCCGGGTGTTCATGCTGGTCGCGATCGTGGCGCACATCTGGTCGGCGGCAGTGCTGACCGCACGCGACCACGCGGCCCGCAGCACCAAGTACGTGAACACGAAGCGCATCGCGCAGACTTACTCCGCGCGCACCATGCGCTGGGGCGGCGTGATCCTGCTGGTCGGGCTGATCTTCCACCTGATGCAGTTCACGACGCGGACGGTCCAGACCGGCTTCACCGTCGACGCGACGCCGTACGAGATGACCATCGGCGCGTTCAGCAACTGGTGGCTGGTGCTCCTCTACGCGATCTGGGTGGGCATCGTGTGCCTCCACGTCCGCCACGGCGTGTGGAGCGCGCTCACGACGCTCGGCGGCAACACGTCGCCGGCCGCTCGCGGCTTCCTCAACGGCCTGGCCTGGGTGATCGCGATCGTGCTGTTCGTGGGCTTCCTGATCATGCCGCTGGCCGTTCTGTTGGGATGGGTGAACTGATGACTGTCACTGATTATTACGAGCTCGGCGCGGACATCCGCGACACCAAGGCGCCCGCCGGCCCGATCGAGAAGAAGTGGTCGGCGCGCAAGTTCGGGGCCAAGCTGGTCAACCCGTCCAACCGCCGCAAGCTGACGGTCATCGTCGTCGGCACCGGGCTGGCGGGCGGCGCCGCGGCAGCCACGCTCGGTGAGGCCGGCTACAACGTCCTCAACTTCTGCTACCAGGACAGCCCCCGTCGAGCGCACTCCATCGCCGCGCAGGGTGGCATCAACGCCGCCAAGAACTACCGCAACGACAACGACTCGACCTACCGGTTGTTCTACGACACCGTCAAGGGCGGCGACTACCGCGCACGTGAGACGAACGTGTACCGCCTCGCCGAGGTCAGCGCGAACATCATCGACCAGTGCGTCGCGCAGGGCGTCCCGTTCGCCCGCGAGTACGGCGGGCTGCTCGACAACCGCTCGTTCGGTGGCGTCCAGGTGCAGCGCACCTTCTACGCGCGCGGCCAGACGGGTCAGCAGCTGCTGATCGGCGCCTACCAGTCGTTGGAGCGCCAGGTGGCCGCCGGCACGGTCCAGATGAACACCCGTCACGAGATGCTCGAGTTGATCGTGGTGGACGGCCGGGCCCGCGGCATCGTGACCCGCAACATGGTCACCGGTGCCATCGAGGCCCACACCGCCGACGCCGTCGTCCTCGCCACGGGCGGCTACGGCAACGTGTTCTTCCTGTCCACCAACGCCATGGGCTGCAACGTCACCGCGTCGTGGCGTGCACACCGCAAGGGCGCGTACTTCGCCAACCCGTGCTACACGCAGATCCACCCCACCTGCATCCCGGTGCACGGCGACACCCAGTCCAAGTTGACCCTGATGTCGGAGTCGCTCCGCAACGACGGTCGCATCTGGGTTCCCAAGCGTGCCGAGGACTGCACGAAGGACCCGCGCCAGATTCCCGAGGAGGATCGCGACTACTACCTGGAGCGCATCTACCCGGCGTTCGGCAACCTGGTGCCGCGTGACATCGCCTCGCGCCAGGCCAAGAACATGTGCGACGAGGGTCGCGGTGTCGGCCCGGCCGTGGAGGAGGTCGACCACGAGACCGGCGAGCGTCGCCAGGTGCGTCGTGGCGTGTACCTCGACTTCGCGTCGGCGATCGAGCGCATGGGCCAGAAGGCCGTGGAGACCAAGTACGGCAACCTCTTCGACATGTACGCCCAGATCACGGGCGAGAACCCGTACGAGACGCCGATGCGCATCTACCCGGCCGTGCACTACACGATGGGCGGCCTGTGGGTCGACTACGACCTGATGAGCTCGATCACCGGCCTGTACGTCACGGGAGAGGCGAACTTCTCCGACCACGGCGCCAACCGTCTGGGCGCCTCGGCGCTGATGCAGGGCTTGGCCGACGGCTACTTCGTCCTGCCGAACACGATCAACGACTACCTCGCCGGTGCGCCGTTCGACAAGATCGGCCAGGACCACCCTGCCGTCGTCGAGGCGCTCGCGACCGTGAACGAGCGCGTCAACCGCCTGCTCTCCATCAAGGGCGACCGCACCGTTGACAGCTTCCACAAGGAGCTTGGCAACATCATGTGGGAGTACTGCGGCATGGAGCGCACGGAGGAGGGCCTCAAGTTCGCCATCGGCCGCATCCGCGAGCTCCGTGAGGAGTTCTGGAGCAACGTCAAGGTCACCGGCGTCAACGAGGACTTCAACCAGACCCTCGAGCGCGCGGGCCGCGTGGCGGACTTCCTCGAGCTCGGCGAGCTCATGTGCGTGGACGCGCTGGTCCGCCGCGAGTCCTGCGGCGGCCACTTCCGGGCCGAGTCCCAGACCGAGGACGGCGAGGCGCTGCGTCACGACGACGAGTTCCTGCACGTCTCGGCGTGGGAGTTCACCGGTACGGGCAACGCCCCGGTCCTGCACAAGGAACCGCTCGAGTACGAGTTCATCGAGCTGAAGCAGAGGAGCTACAAGTGATCATCAACCTGCGTGTCTGGCGTCAGGCCAACGCCCAGTCGGCCGGCAAGATGGTCAGCTACCGCGTGGAGGGCGTGTCCGAGGACATGTCGTTCCTCGAGATGCTCGACCTCCTGAACGAGGACCTGACGGTGAAGGGCGAGGAGCCCATCGCGTTCGACCACGACTGCCGCGAGGGCATCTGTGGCATGTGCGGCGTCGTGATCAACGGTGCGGCCCACGGTCGCGCCAGCTCCCCGGTCCCGACCACCACGTGCCAGCTGCACATGCGCTCCTTCGCTGATGGTGCGACCATCGACGTCGAGCCGTGGCGTGCCGGCGCGTTCCCGGTCATCAAGGACCTGGTCGTCGACCGCTCTGCCTTCGACCGCATCATCCAGGCCGGCGGCTTCATCTCGATCAACGCCGGTTCGGCGCCCGAGGCTCACTCGGTCCCCGCCCCGAAGATCCAGGCCGACCGTGCGTTCGACGCGGCGACCTGCATCGGGTGCGGTGCGTGCGTGGCGGCCTGCCCCAACGGGTCGGCCATGCTGTTCACGGCCGCGAAGATCACGCACCTGGCGATGCTCCCGCAGGGCCAGCCGGAGCGTTACAGCCGTGTCAAGACGATGGTGGCGCAGCACGACGAGGAAGGCTTCGGCGCCTGCACCAACATCGGCGAGTGCGCGGCGGTCTGCCCGAAGTCCATTCCGCTGGACACGATCAGCGCGCTGAACCGCGACCTCATCAAGTCGCTGTTCCGCAAGGAAGGCAAGTAGCAGCACCCGGCGAGGGCCGGCTCCGCAGGGCGGGGCCGGCCCTCGCGCGTCCCCAGGGCACGGTGCGGCCGCGTCCCCTCGCAGGGGCGCGGGGTCGGTCACCTGATTTCGTCGGCCCGGCGGCGATGTGGCAGACTTGTGCAGGTTGCGCTCGTGCCCCTGCCACAGGGGGATGGCCCGAGCCCAGCCACCGTTTCAAGCTCACGAGGTGACCTGTGGCACCGGCGAGGACACACACATGAACAAGATCGTTGCCGAGGTCTCGGCCGCCCAACTCCGAACCGACGCCCCCGACTTCCGTCCGGGCGACTCCGTCAAGGTCCACGTCAAGGTCGTCGAGGGCAACCGTTCCCGTATCCAGGTCTTCGCCGGCGTCGTGATCGCCCGCAACGGCTCGGGCATCACCGAGGCGTTCACCGTCCGCAAGGTTTCTTTCGGTACGGGTGTCGAGCGCACCTTCCCGCTCCACTCCCCGATCATCGACAAGATCGAGGTCGAGCGTCGTGGTGACGTCCGTCGCTCGAAGCTGTACTACCTTCGCGGCCTGCGCGGCAAGGCCGCGAAGATCAAGGAGAAGCGCGACAACTGAGCGCGCACACCCACGACATGGATGATGAGCGGAGCGGCGGCATCGGTGGCTTCCTGAAGGAGGTCACCATCGTCGTGGTCGGTGCGCTCATCGCGTCGACCCTGTTGCGGCTCCTCCTCATCCAGGTCTTCTCGATCCCGTCGCGTTCGATGGAGTCGACGCTCAACATCGGTGACCGCGTCGCCGTGCAGAAGGTCAAGCCCTTCCAGCGCGGTGACGTCGTCGTCTTCCGGGACGACCTTGAGTGGCTGGGCAACCCCGACCGGTTCAAGCAGGCGCCCTGGCAGGATGCCCTCGTCTTCGTGGGCCTCATGCCGGACGCCTCGGCGAACCACCTGGTCAAGCGCGTCATCGGTGTACCCGGTGACCACGTCGTGTGCTGCGATGCCGACCAGCGCATCACGGTCAACGGTCAGGCGCTGGACGAGTCGTCGTACCTGTACCAGAGCCCGGACGGAACCCAGGACCGACCGTCCGCCATCCCGTTCGACCTGGTCGTCCCGGACGGACGGGTCTTCGTGATGGGCGACCACCGCAGCGCATCCGCCGATTCGCGGTGCCACCTGAACGAGCCCGCCGAGGGCGTCAAGCACCAAGGGGCCTTCCCGTCGACCGACTCGATCGTGGGCGCGGCGTCCTTCACTCTGTTCCCGTTCGACCGTTGGCGCGGATACAGCACCCCGGCGACCTTCGCGGCTGTGCCCGCGGCGTCCGCACCGGCTCCCGCAGCGCCGGTCGTGACCGTGGGCGGCGACGCGAACAACTGCTGACATGGCGTTCCTGGTCCGCCGCGACGCCGGGCTCTACGGCTACGAGCGGGCGCTGGCACGCGCCGGGTTCACCGCTGTTGCCGGCGCCGACGAGGCCGGACGAGGTGCCTGCGCCGGCCCACTCGTGGCCGCCGCGGTGGTGCTCCCGGTCCGCCCCCTGGAGGGCTTGAACGACTCCAAGAAGCTCACCGCCAAGGCCCGCGAGCGCCTGTACGACGTCATCACCGCCAAGGCCCTGGCGTGGGCCGCAGTCCGTGTGGAGCCCTCAGAGTGCGACGCCCTGGGCATGCACATGGCCAACCTCGAGGCGCTGCGGCGCGCCGTGGCCCGACTCGAGCACCGGCCCGACTTCGTCCTGACCGACGGCTTTCCCGTGGACGGCTTCGGCGTCCCGACCCTGGCCATGTGGAAGGGCGACGCCGTGGCGGCCAGCGTGGCGGCGGCATCGATCGTCGCCAAGGTCACCCGTGACCGCATCATGACGGCGTACGCCGCCGACCACCCCGGCTACGCCTTCGACGTGCACAAGGGCTACTGCACTCAGCTGCACCAGGCCGAACTGGACGCGCATGGTCCGTGTGCGATCCACCGGATGAAGTGGGACAACGTGGCACGAACGGTTAGGCTGGACAGGTCATGAGCACCGAGGATCTTGAGCAGTACGAGTCCGAGCTGGAACTCCAGCTGTACCGCGAGTACAAGGACGTCGTCGGTATCTTCACGTATGCCGTCGAGACCGAGCGCCGGTTCTACCTGTGCAACGCGGTGGACCTGAAGGTCCGGACCGAGGGCGGGGACGTCTACTACGAGGTGTCCATGGGGGATGCCTGGGTGTGGGACATGTACCGCCCGGCCCGCTTCGTCAAGTCGGCCAAGGTGTTGACCTTCCGCGACGTCTCGATCGAGGAGATCGCGCACTCGGAGCTGCAGGTTCCCGACAACCTCTGAGCCCGGCAGCCGGGTCCTCGGCCCGAACTTGTCCACAGGCCTCCGACGGTCGCGCGCGCACTTGTCCCCAAGGCACGGAATCCCGTGACCGAGCGGGAGCCGCTCCGCCCAATGTCCGGGCATGGACCCACGACGAACGACTGGTGACCGCGGAGAGGACCTCGCGGCCACCTACCTGACCGACCGAGGCTGGACGGTGCTGGAGCGCAACTGGCGCTGCGTGCACGGTGAGATCGACCTCGTGCTGCGCGACCCCGACGGGGTCGCGGTCGCGTGCGAGGTGAAGACACGCAACGGCACCGGCAGGGGCTCGCCGTTGGAGGCGATCACCCGCGCGAAGGCGCTCAGGCTGCGCCGGCTGGCCGCGGCGTGGGCCCGTGCGCAGGCCGTCCCGCCCTCCCTGCTTCGCGTGGACGCCGTGGGCATCACCTGGTACCCGGACGGCACCGCCGCGATCGAACACGTCCCGGGGATCGAGCCATGAAGCTCGGACGCGCCCGTTCGGTCGGGCTCGTGGGGCTGCAGGCGACGCTGGTCGACGTCGAGGTGTCCGTCGGGGGCGGCCTTCCGCGGACGGTGATCGTCGGCCTTCCGGACGCCGCCCTGAACGAGGCGAGGGAGCGGTGTCGCGCCGCCATCGGCAACAGCGGCCTGGCCACGTGGCCGCAACACCTGGTCACGATCAACCTGTCACCGGCGTCCCTGCCGAAGGCGGGTAGCCACTTCGACCTGGCGATCATCGGCGCGATCCTCGTGGCCGGTGGCACTGTCCCGCAGCGACGTCTGGACGACGCGGTGGTCATGGGGGAGGTGGGGCTGGACGGAAGCGTGCGTCGCGTGCGCGGGGTGCTCCCCGCGGTCCTGCAGGCTGCCGCCGCCGGCGTCGGCCACGCGATCGTGCCGTGGGAGCACGTCCGTGAGGCACGCCTCGTGCAGGGCGTCGCGGTCCACGGGGTCGGGTCCATCGGAGAGCTTGTCGCCCTCCTCCGCGGCGAGGAGGTGCCCGAGCGGATCCCGGACGCCGAACCGTCCCCTCTGCGGGGCCGCGAACCGGACCTGGCCGATGTCGCCGGCCAGTTGGAGGCCCGCTGGGCGCTCGAGGTCGCAGCTGCCGGTGGGCACCACCTGTACTTCAAGGGTCCTCCCGGTGTCGGCAAGACCTTGCTGGCCGAGAGGTTGCCGGGCATCCTCCCCCCATTGGGTCCGGATGCGGCACTCGAGGTGGCTGCGATTCGCTCGCTGTCGGGGCTGCACGTCGGTGGCGAACTGCCCCGGCGTCCACCCCTCTCCGCACCGCACCACTCGGCGAGCGTCGCCGCACTGGTGGGCGGCGGGTCACACATCCCCCAGCCGGGGGCGATCTCGCTGGCCCACTGCGGCGTCCTCTTCCTGGACGAGGCCTGCGAGTTCAGCGCGAAGGCCCTCGACGCGCTGCGGACACCGCTGGAGTCCGGGCGCATCGAGCTCGCCCGGGTGAAGGCCGTCGCCCGCTACCCGGCGCGGTTCCAGTTGGTCCTCGCAGCCAATCCCTGCCCGTGCGGACAGGCCGGCCTCCGGTCGGGTGCATGCACCTGCGCACCCCTGACGATCAGGCGCTACGGGGAGCGCCTGTCGGGCCCCATCCTGGACCGGATCGACATCACGCAGACGTTGCGCCCCATGACCCAGTCGTACCTGCGCGCGGCCCGTGGCAATGCCGAGTCGAGCGCCGTGGTGGCGGCTCGGGTGGCGTCCGCACGGGAGCGCCAACGGGCTCGGCTGGGTCCTCTCGGTTTCGAGACGAACGCCGCCGTGCCCGGCCCGGTGCTGCGCAACCAGTTGCCCCGGCCGGGAGGGGTGGGGCTGTTGGACGACGCCGTCACCAAGGGCCTGCTCAGTGCCCGCGGCGTGGACAAGGCGATGCGGATCGCGTGGACGGTGGCCGACCTGGCCGGCGTCGACAAGCCGCGTCGCGAGGACGTACAGGTGGCCTTGGCGATGCGCCGGGGCGAGGAACTGGAGGAGGTCCGCTGTGGCTGAGGACATCGATCGGGTGGCCCGGATGTCGTTGTCGTGCGTGGTCGAGCCGGGTGACCTCAGGCTGCGGGAGCGCCTGCGGCGTGAGGAGCCGGCGGCGGTGTGGGAGGCCGTCCGCTCCTCGAAGGTCGAGGACGCATGGGTCCGGCGGGCTGCGACTCTGGATCTCGGGCCGGTGCTGGAGGCGGCGCGGCGGGGCGGCGTCCGGTTCATCGTGCCCGGCGACGCGGACTGGCCCGAGCGCGTGGGCGACCTCGCCCTGAGTGAGCCGGTCCAGGAGATGGGCGGGGAACCCCTCGGATTGTGGGTGCGGGGACGCGGCGACCTGGCTGCCCTGACGGCGAATGCCGTGGGCCTGGTCGGGTCGCGGGCTTCCACCGCGTACGGCGACCGGACGGCCACGGAGTTGGCGGCCGACCTGGCCGGCTCGGGGACGACCGTGGTGTCGGGCGGTGCCTACGGCATCGACGCGTCAGCACACCGGGGTGCCTTGGCGGCGGAGGGGCCCACCGTCGCGGTGTTGGCGGGAGGGCTGGACGAGCTGTATCCCCGCGCGCACACCGCCCTGCTCGAACAGGTTGCCGAGGCCGGCGTGCTGGTGAGTGAGGCCGCGCCGCTCCAGCAACCTTCCCGTCGCCGCTTCCTGGGGCGCAACAGGCTGATCGCCGCCCTGTGCGAGGGGTTGGTGATCGTGGAAGCGGGCGCACGCAGCGGGGCCAGGAACACGGCCACCTGGGCGGGAACGCTCGGTCGGCACGTCATGGCGGTCCCGGGGCCGGTGAGCAGCGCCACGTCGTACACGCCCCACCGCTTGATCCGTGACGGGGAGGCGACGCTCGTCACGAGCGCATCGGACGTGAGGGAGATGCTGGCACCGATGGGGGAGTGCCTGACCCGACACGTGACGCAACCGCGACTGCTCGACCTGCTGGACCCCGAGGAGCTGGCTGCCTACGAGGCCCTCCCGAGCCGCGGCGGTCGTGACACCGGTGACGTGGCTCTGCGCGCCGGGCTCCCACTGCCGGTCGCGCTTCGGGCATTGGAAAGCCTGCGGGCCCAGGGGTTGGTGGCGGCCGCGCGGGATGGTGGCTGGAAGCTCGGGCCGGTGCAGGACCGTCCCCTACGGTCAGCGCAACAGGAGGCTGGCGGCTGAGGCGGCTGAGGCCACCATGGTGACCACCTCGAACTGGCGCTGGCTCACGTGCTTGATCACCCACGTGCCGATGAGGGCCCCCAGAAGCACCGCGGGGATCATGAACAGGTCGAGGACGATGCCCTCGACGGTGAACAGGCCCAGCGAGGCGGCCAGCGGCACCTTGGAGACGTTGATGATCGCGAAGAACCACGCGTTGGTACCGATGAAGCGGGCCTTGTCGATGCGAGCGGCGAGGAAGTAGAGCGCCATCACCGGGCCTGCGGCGTTGGCGGTCATCGTCGCGAACCCGGCCGCCGTGCCCGTCAGGCTGGCCCGGACCCAGTGGGGATCCGTGTTGGGCCCGAGATCGGCCTGGCGCCGGGCCAGGCGTTGCCACACCTGGATCCCGACCATGACGAGCAGGAGGACCCCGATCGTGCGTCGCATGGTGGTGTCATCGACGAAGTTCATGAACAGGGCACCCAGCAGCAGGCCCGGGATCACGCTGGGGACGAGCTTGAGCAGGAGGCGCCACGACACGGTCCGGTAGCGCGCAATCGCGATCAGGTCACCGATGATGAGCAACAGCAGGACCGTGGCCGTGGACTCCTTGGCCGGCATGGCCAGGGCGAACACCGCAACGGAAATCGCGGCGATCCCGCCGAAGGAGGTCTTCGAGAAGCCGATCACCACCGATGCTGCGGCCATGGCCAGAAGCAGGGGCCATCCGTACAGGGCGAGGAGATCGGGCACCCGGTGAATCTACTCTCATCGGCCCGGACCGCACGCTGGGTTGCCAAGGGGAGGAGGCGGCCCTACACGAGCGGCCACGGGTACCCGAACCCGGTGAGGTCCTGTGGCAGGTTCCCCGCGGCCAGGAGGCGATCGGTCCGCTGGCGCAACGCCGAAACCTCGGCGGGGTCGAGGAGTTCCGCCACGGCGTCCGGCACCCCGGAGGCCAGACGCGCCAACCCTTCGGTGAGCTCGGCGGGCACGGGGTCGCCGGCGAAGTCCCAGATCACGGTGCGGAGCCGGGCGTGCACCGAGAAGCACAGCCCGTGGTCGATGGCCCACACCCGACCGTCGTCACCGAGCAGGACGTGGCCGGACTTGCGGTCGGTGTTGTTCGTCACCACGTCGAACACGGCGATCCGGCGCAGGTCGTCGTGGCGGGCCGGGTCGCGGACCAGGGTGAAGTGGTGTTCTGTCTGGTTCCCCTCGATGAACCATTGCAGCGACCCCACCCCGGCCGGGGCGTCCGCGCGCACGACCGTCTCGGGCACCAGGCCCCACCCCAGCCACTCGCTGAGCAGGTAGGCGGCGCGCTCGCGCCGGTGCAGTCCCCGCTCGAAGTCCGACAGGGCACGCTCTCCCACCACCGGCTTGTAGATCGCCCAGGCGTAGTCGTCGCCGCGGGTGAGGCCCACGACGTAGGTGGCGTTGCTGCTGCCGACCACCCGGCCGACGACCTCGATGTCGCCCTCGCACAGCAGCGCGAGCCGGTCGACGCCCACGTCAGCCCCCCAGGCCGGCCAACGGTTCGTCGGACGAGTTGACCAAGGGCACCGACGGCGCCTCGCCCGGGGCGAATGCGATGGCGGAGACCGATCCGGTGCCGACCTGGAGGCGCTGGAAGAGGTCCAGCGGCGTGCCCAGGGCGTGCGCCAGGGCCACCCGGATGGGGTCGGCGTGCGAGAAGCACACCACGACACCGCCGGGGTGGGCGTCACGCAGCCGGTCGACGGTGGCAATGATGCGGGCCTGCAGCTCGGTGAAGCTCTCCCCGCCGGGGAACCGGAACGTCGATGGGGCCCGTTGCACCTGCTGCCACTCGGGTCGGCGCGCCAACTCCGCGAGGTCGGCGCCGGTCCATTCCCCGAAGTCGCACTCGGCGAGCCCGTCGTCGACGACCGCCTCCAACCCCAGCGCGGACGCCGTGGGTGCGGCCGTCTCCCGCGCCCGCTCCAGGGGCGAGGTGTAGAGGGCACTGACCTGGAGGCTGGTCAGGCGCTCCGCCACGCGCTGGGCCTGCGCCTGGCCGGTCTCGGACAGGTGCAGGCCCGGCGCGCGCCCGGGCAGCACGAGGCCCGTCGTCGGGGTCTCGCCGTGCCGGACGAGCAGCACGAGGGTGCGCGGCGCAGGAGGGGTCGTCATCGCGCCGAGCGTACCCTCCTCGTTCGCCCTTGCAGGGCCGGTTACCGTGGGGTGCGTGAGCCAGCCTCCCGACATCACGACGCTTGGTCAGCTGCGCGCGTCCGGCCACGTGCACCGGAACCTGCGCGAGGAACTGCGCGGAAACCTGCTCGCCGCCCTGCGGAACGGCGACAACCCCTGGGTGGGTCTGCACGGGTTCGAGCGCACGGTCATCCCCCAGGTCGAGCGCGCCCTCCTCGCCGGCCACGACATCGTGCTGCTCGGCGAGCGGGGGCAGGGCAAGACACGCCTTTTGCGCACCCTGGTCGGCCTCCTGGACGAGTGGTCCCCGTCCGTTGCCGGTTCCGAACTCAACGAGCACCCCGACGCCCCGCTCACCGACGCCACCCGACGCCGGATCGCGGCCGAGGGCGACGACCTGCCGATCACGTGGCGCCACCGCAGCGAGCGCTACGCCGAGAAGCTCGCCACCCCCGACACGTCGGTCGCCGACCTCATCGGTGACGTCGACCCCACCCGGGTCGCGGAGGGCCGCCGGCTCGGTGACCCCGAGACCATCCACTACGGGCTCATCCCGCGCAGCCACCGCGGCATCGTCGCGATCAACGAACTGCCCGACCTCGCCGAGCGCATCCAGGTGTCGATGCTCAACGTCATGGAGGAGCGCGACATCCAGATCCGTGGTTACGTCCTGCGCCTTCCGCTGGACGTGCTCGTGGTGGCCTCGGCCAATCCCGAGGACTACACGAACCGGGGCCGCATCATCACCCCGCTGAAGGACCGGTTCGGCTCCGAGATCCGCACCCACTACCCCTTGGAGCTCGACGACGAGGTGGCGGTCGTGACCCAGGAGGCACGTTTGGTCGCGGAGGTTCCGCGCGTGCTGGTCGAGATCCTGGCCCGCTTCACCCGGGCGCTGCGCGAGTCGAGTGCCGTCAACCAGAGTTCGGGCGTCTCGGCGCGGTTCGCGATCGCGGGCGCGGAGACCGTCGCGGCGGCCGCGCTGCACCGCGCCACCGTGCGGGGCGAGCCGGACGCCGTGGCTCGAGTGGTCGACCTGGAGGTGGCGGTCGACGTCCTCATGGGCAAGATCGAGTTCGAGACGGGTGAGGAGGGTCGAGAGGCGGCCATCCTCGACCACCTGCTGCGGGTCGCGACGGCCGAAGCGGTTCGGGAGCACTTCCGCGGCCTCGACCTCGGGCCGGTCGTCAGCGCCTTCGACGGCCGGATCACCATCACGACCGGCGAACAGGTCACCGCCGACGAACTCCTCGAGAGCCTCCCCGACCTCGAGGACGACACCTGGGACCTCATCGCCGACCGGTTCGGCGCGACCAGCGCCGGGCAGCGCGCCAGCGCGATCGAGTTGGCCCTCGAGGGGCTCTTCCTGGCCCGCCGCATCGCGAAGGACTCCGGCGACGGGGAGACCATCTACGGGTAAGGGGGCACCATGCCCAGGCAGCACGGCCCGTCCCGCTACGGGCGCTACACCGGCGGCCCCGACCCGCTGGCGCCGCCGGTCGATCTGGCCGAGGCGCTGGACGCGGTCGGTGCCGACGTCATGGCCGGTTCCTCACCGCAGCGCGCCCTGAGGGAGTTCCTTCGCCGAGGGGGGCGTGACCGCGAGGGACTGGACGACCTGGCGCGCCGCGTCCAGCAGCGCCGTCGTGACCTGCTCAGCCGACATCGCCTCGACGGCACGCTCACCGAGGTCCAGAACTTGTTGGAGGAGGCCGTCCTGGCCGAGCGCAAGCAACTCGCCCGTGACGTCGACCTGGACGACGACGACCGAGCCTTCCGCGAGCTCCGCCTGGAGAACCTTCCCCGCTCCACGGCCGCAGCGGTCAACGACCTCGCCTCCTACGACTGGCAGTCGGCGGAGGCCCGGGCGGCGTACGAGCGCATCAAGGACCTCCTCGGCCGTGAGCTGCTCGAGCAGCGCTTCCAGGGCATGAAGCAGGCGCTCGAGGGCGCCACGGACGCCGACCGCGAGGCCGTCACGCGCATGCTCACGGACCTCAACACCCTGCTCGACCGGCACCGCCGCGGCGTCGACACCCCCGAGGACTTCGCCCGGTTCATGGAGGAGCACGGTGGGTTCTTCCCCGAGAACCCGGGGTCGGTCGAGGAGCTCATCGACGCCCTCGCCGCCCGCGGCGCCGCGGCCCAGCGCCTGATGCAGTCCATGTCCGCCGACCAACGTGCCGAACTGATGGCCCTGTCCCAGCAGGCCTTCGGGTCACCGGAGCTGATGGCCCAGCTCGACCAGCTCGACTCCTCGTTGCGCTCCCTGCGTCCCGGCGAGGACTGGTCCGGTTCGGAGCGGTTCGGGGGCCAGGAGGGGCTTGGCCTGGGTGACGGCACGGGCGTCCTGCAGGACCTGGGCGATCTCGACGACCTCGCCGAGCAGCTGGCCCAGCACCACGAGGGCGCCAACCTCGACGACCTCGACCTGGACGCGCTCGCCCGCCAACTCGGCGAGGACGCCGCCGTGTCGGCCCGCGCGCTGGCCGAGCTGGAGCGGGCGATGCGGGACTCGGGTTACCTGAGGCGGGTCGCCGACGGCAGGCTCATCCTGTCCCCGAAGGCGCTGCGCCGGCTCGGCAAGGCCCTGCTGCAGGACGCCGCCAGGCAGCTCTCCGGCCGCGCGGGCGCACGAGACAGCCGCCAGACCGGCGCGATGGGGGAGCCGACCGGGGGCTCGCGACCGTGGCAGTTCGGGGACGCCGAGCCGTGGGACGTCACCCGAACCCTCACGAACGCGATCGCACGCGCCGCGGCCGAAGGACGTGAGCCACGCGGCCGGATCCACCTGGACGTCCGGGACGTGGAGGTCGTCGAAACCGAGGCGCGCACGCAGTCTGCCGTCGCCCTGGTTGTGGACACGTCCTTCTCGATGGTCATGGAGGGCCGGTGGGTCCCCATGAAGCGGACTGCCCTGGCCTTGCACCACCTCATCTCCACCCGGTTCCGTGGCGACCAACTCGAGCTGATCGCCTTCGGGCGCTTCGCCCGCACCTTGGACATCGAGGAGCTCACCGGCCTGGAGGGCGTCCGCGAACAGGGCACCAACCTCCACCACGCCCTGGTGCTGGCCAACCGGTTCTTCCGCAGGCACCCGACGATGCAACCGGTGCTGCTCGTCGTCACCGACGGCGAGCCGACGGCGCACCTGGCCCGGGACGGCGAGTCCTGGTTCGACTACCCGCCGACACCCGAGACCATCGGGCTCACGGTCGCCGAACTCGACCGTGTCGGACGCCGCGGCGCCCAGACCACGTTCTTCCGGCTGGGCGACGACCCCGGACTTGCTCGCTTCGTCAACGCGATGGCGGACCGCGTCGCCGGGCGGGTGGTCGCGCCCGACCTCGAGGAGCTCGGCGCCGCGGTCGTCGGCGAGTACTTGGATTCCCGCTGGACGGCTTGGCTCTGAGGCCACCCTTGCGCCCGTCGACGCCGCGGGGGACAGTGAGAGTTCACACGGCATCAAAGGAGAACGCCATGGTTGCACTGGAACGCGTCGTCGTCATCGGTGGCGGGTTGGCAGGCGCCAAGACCGCGGAGGCACTGCGGGACCAAGGCTTTGGGGGGCACGTCACGATCCTGGCGGCCGAGCGCCGACTGCCCTACGAGCGGCCACCGCTGTCCAAGAGCTACCTGATGGGCGAATCCCCGTTCGAGGACGCCGTGGTCCACACGGCGGCGTGGTACCGCGACCACGACGTCGAGGTGCGCCTCGGCGTCCGTGCCACCTCGTTCGACAGGTCGGCCCACACGGTCACAGCCGACGACGGGTCGACGCTCCGCTACGACAAGCTCGTACTGGCCACCGGGTCGTTGGTCCGCAAGCTGCCGTTACCCGGGGCGGACGCGGAGGGGGCCCTCTACCTGCGCAGCGTCGAGGACTCCGACGCGATCCGGTCGCACCTCGGTCAGGGCAAGCGGATCGTCCTCATCGGAGGGGGGTGGATCGGCCTCGAGGTGGCCGCCGCCGCCCGGAGTGCCGGATCAGAGGTGACGATCCTCGAGGCCGGTGAACTTCCCCTGGTGGGCGTGCTCGGCCCGAAGCTCGCCCCCGTGTTCGCGGACCTCCACACCAGCCACGGCGTCGACCTCCGGTGCGGCGCCCGGGTCGCCGAGATCCTCAGGTGGAATGGGCACGTGGGGGGCGTGCGCCTCCACGACGGGGAGGTGATCAGCGCCGACGCCGTCGTCATCGGGGTGGGGGTCACGCCCGACGTGGCACTGGCCCAACAGGCGGGGCTGGACGTCGACAACGGCGTCCTCGTCGACGCCACGCTGCGCACCAGCGATCCGGACGTGTACGCCGTCGGGGACATCGCCCACCACGACCACCCGGTGCTCGGCCACCGCGTCCGGGTCGAGCACTGGGCGACCGCCCTGAACCAACCCGCCGCCGCCGTCGCCGCGCTGCTCGGGGGCGACGATCCCTACACCGAACTGCCGTACTTCTTCAGCGACCAGTACGACCTCGGCATGGAATACATCGGGCACGTGCCGCGGGGCACCGAGACGAATGTCGTCATCCGCGGCGACCTCGCGGGGCGGGAGTTCGTCTCGTTCTGGCTGGACGGTGAGAATCACCTCCTCGCCGCGATGAACGTCAACGTCTGGGACGTCGTCGACCAGGTCAAGCCTCTGATCGCCGAGCGCCGGGTCGTCGATCCGGCCCGGCTGGCCGACCCGACCGTGCCGTGGGGCGAGCTCTGAGGGCGTGGCGGGCAGGCGCACCCGGGTCAAGCGCGTCTACGACGCCGCCGAGGACGCGGACGGGTTCCGCATCCTCGTGGATCGCGTCTGGCCGCGCGGGCTCACGAAGGCGGACGCCGCGATCGACGTCTGGCTGAAGGAGGTCGGTCCGTCCAACGAACTGCGGACGTGGTTCGGCCACGACCCGGCACGGTTCGCCGAGTTCCGGACTCGCTACCGCGCCGAACTCGCCGACTCGCCCGCCTTCGCGCAACTCCGGGACCTGCGCCGGGAGCACCCCGTCCTGACGCTGGTCTACGGAGCCAGTGACCCCGAGCACAACCAAGCCGTTGTCCTGGCGGAGCTGCTGGACGGGTAGAGAGGGTCGTACCGCTCCGGCTCGGCAGGGGTCTGGGTCCCGCTCAGGCGTAGGTCAGCCGCAGCTCGATGGTCTTGGTGGCGGTCAGCGAGTTGCTGACGAGGCAGGCGGACTCGGTCTTGTGGACCAGCCGCTCGGCCACCTCGGCGTCCGCCCCCTCGGGGACGGTGAGGTGGACGGTCGCCGCGACCTCGGTGAACCGGGCCACCCGGTCGACGCGGTCGAGGACGCCGGCCACCTCCACGCGGACGTCGCTCCAGGAGAACTGGTTGTGGGCCGCGACCGAACGCCACGTCAACGTCAGGCAGTTCGCGACGGCTGCCATGAGCAGCGTCTCCGGCGACCACTGGCCCCCCGGCCCGTCGAACTCCGGGGGCGAGGCGGCCTCCCGATCCGGCAGGCCGGGGGAGGAGAAGGTGACGAGGCCGGTGGGAGCAGCCACCGTCGAGGCCTCGTAGTGGTGCGGATAGGGCTTCATGGCCGCACGCTAGCACCCGCTTGCGGTCGCGACCGGCGGCGCTGACCTGTTCACCCGCGCACCGGCGAACGAGGAGGGGTTCGCGTAGGCTGGAATCAGCGTTCCAAGGCAGTGAGGCGACGTCCGGAGCGCTTGTGTCGAAGATCGCCGTCGGGCCTGCCGCTCGATGAGAGACCCCCTTGTCGGCGCCCCTGAACGTGAGCGCCTCCGTTGTCGCTGATCAGCGGCTCTTCCTTGGACACCCGACCATGAAAGTTTCCGCTTACACCACCATCGTCCGGACTGTGTTCGGCATCATTTTCGTCGCGGGGTCGGTGGTGCACGTCCGCACTGCCCTGAGTGACCCTTCCTCGTACGGCCCCTTCGGAGAGACGGCCTGGCCGCCCCTCGATGCCCTGTGGGCAAGCTTCGTCATGCCGAACATCGGCTGGCTGGCCCTCGTCATGGCCGCCTTCGAGTTGGCCGTCGGCGTCACCGCCTGGCTGCCGGGGCGTTGGAACCGCCTGTCGGTGGTCGCCATGACGTGCTTCTTCGCGTTCCTGGTCGTCTTGGGGTTCGCGTTCCCCGCGGCCAGTTGGGGCGAGGACCTCCTGGTGAACCGGGCCGGTTCGCTCGTCATGATCGCTCTCGTCCTGCCGTGGCTTCTCCACCACCAGCGGCTGTCCGTACCGCACGCCTGGTCGAAGATCCTGCGCCCGGCCGACAACCGGGAGAAGGTGGGAGTGTGAGCAATCGTCAGTCCAACCGTCGGGAGCTCGCAGGCGTCGGCCTGAGGATTCTGGGTCGTGACCTGCGCGAACGCCTTGAACGCGACGCGTTGTCGCTGGGAAGCCCGCCCCCACCCGGTCCCGTGGTCACAGCGGACGCAGTGGCGAGCCTGCCGGGCACCGTGCAGCGGTACTTGCGGTTCATGGGCGTCGTGGGCCGCCCCGCGGTCACGTCGTTCCGTGGCCACATGCGGATGCGTTTCCGCATGCGGTCCGGAATGCCGTTCCTGCCCGCGGAGGTGTGGCAGTACAACAGGATCGACCCGATCACGCGGCTGTTCTGGATGCGGATCGACATGGCGGGCGGCCTGTTGCCGATGGTGGGGCTCGACAGTTACCGAGACGGGCATGGCCGCATGCTCGGCAAGCTGTTCGACACCATCGTGGTGGCGGACGGACAGGGCGAGCCCTTCGACGTCGGCGAGCTCACGACGTGGCTGAACGACGCCGTCCTGATGGTGCCGTCGATGTTGCTGCGCGCCCCCGTCACGTTCCGCGAGGTCGACGAGGCGTCCTTCGACGTGAGCGTCTCCGACGCCGGCCGGACGGTGAGTGCCCGCGTCGAACTGGACGAGCGGGGTGCGCCCACCAACTTCGTCACCGAGGACCGGTTCATCGACCTCCCGGGCGGGCCGGTCAGGACGCGCTGGTCGACCCCCATTGAAGGGTGGCAGGTGGTGGACGGCCGAGCGACGCCGACCCGGGGGGCCGCCGTGTGGCACCTGCCGGACGGCGAATTCACCTACGGCGTCCTCGAACTCACCGGCGATGCCATCGAGCCGAACCCGACCCTCATTCGTCCGGCGTCGGCTCGACCATCCGGCGGCCGCGTCCCGGACGCCGTGGGCGGTGCCGCCGCCATCGTGGCCATGCTCGCGGGCGCGCCGCTGCTCCGACGCCGGTGCAACCGCTGGGGGGCGACCTTGGAGAAATGCGGGGAGGGAATGCCCGGCGATGAGCTCGTGCCGGACCCCGTATTGACCTCGACGCGTGCGGTCACGATCGCGGCACCGCCGGACGCCGTCTGGGCTTGGCTGGTGCAGATCGGGCACGGACGCGGTGGGCTCTACAGCTACGACGCGCTGGAGAACCTGATGGGCCTCGACATCCACAGCGCCGAGGAGATCCTGCCGGATCACCAGCACCTGGCGCCGGGCGATCTCGTGCGCCTGGGCAAGCCCGGCTCTCCGTCCTTCAGCGTCGTGGCCGTCGAACGTGGTCGGTCGCTGGTGATGATCAGCAACGACACGGCCACCGAAGAACCGGTGCGGACGCCGGTGCGCGAGGGTACGGGCGCCACGTGGCAGTTTGAGCTGCGGCCGGTCGCGGACGGTGAAGCCACCCGGCTGGTCAGCCGACAGCGGAACAGCCACCCCGACGGACAGCGTTGGTTGTGGCGGGTGGTCGAGCCGATCGGCTTCGTCATGGAACGCCGAATGCTGCTCGGGATCAAGGAGCGCGCCGAGCGCGGGATGCGGGGATGACCCGCCTTGTGGTGTGCCCAGCAACGCTGATGTTGGTGCTCGTGGAAGGGATCCCCGTGTGGGAGGGACACCAGCTGGTCGGCCCGGGCAGTCTCCGCTCTCAGGTGCTGGATCTGCTCCTGCGCGAGGTCGATGAAGGGCGGATGACGGAGGTTCGAGCCCTCGAGCACCACGATCGACTCACCACGATGAAACTGCGACTGCTCAATGATCGCGTCAGCCGGCGAGTGGCCTGGGACATTGCCAGGGCGAAGGGTTGGAACTCGGTGCGGGATGCGGAGTACCTGGCCGTCGCGAAGCTCCAAGCGGACGCGCTTGTCACGATTGACGAGGAACTCGCGCTGGCAGCAGAGGGAATCGTGCGGGTTGCTCAGTTCGAGGAACTGCGATCCCCTCCGAAATAGACGCGCTCGGGCACGTGCCGGATGTCCGGAGCCTGCGCACCGCACGTGTCGGGCCTGACCCGTAGCCTGCCCTCATGACCCCGTTCAGTTCCCTCCCCGTGCGTGAGGTGGTCGCCGCCGAAGCCGGGGCTGCCGATGCTGCCGACGGCTGGCCGTTCACGCTCACGCCGGTCGCGCAGTTGCTGCGCGAGGGGCTCGAGCTGTCCGAGCTGACCGTCCTGGTCGGGGAGAACGGGACCGGGAAGTCGACCATCATCGAGGCCGTCGCCATGGCGTATGGACTCAGCCCCGAGGGTGGCAGCACGTTCACCACGAGGTCGGACCGACCGACCGAGTCAGCCCTGCACGAACACATCCGGCTGGTGCGCGGCATCAGTCGGTCCCGTTGGGGCTACTTCGTGCGCGCCGAAACCATGCACGGCCTGCTCACCCACCTCGAAGGCAACCCCTCGTGGCACCGGCCCGAACCCCGCTACCACGAACGGTCCCACGGTCAGGCCTTCAACGAACTCCTGGCGACCAAGCTCGAGCACATGATCGGACGCGGGGGCTTCCTGATCATGGACGAACCCGAAGCCGGCCTGTCGTTCCTGTCCCAGATCGCACTGGCCAACCAGCTGGCCGAACTTCGTGACCACGAAATCCAAGTGCTGCTGGCCACGCACTCGCCCATCCTCGCGGCCACCCCGGGCGCGAGGATCATCGAACTCGATCAGGACGGCTTCCACCGCCGCAGCTGGCACGAGCTCACCACCGTCACGCTCCACCTCCGCTTCCTGCAGGATCCCGGCTACTTCGGGTTGGAGTGATGTTGCACCGTCACACCGCGCCCAGTGCTCGCCTCGTTCCGGCCCACGCCACCCAGTGGCGTTCTTGGGCCGAGATCGCGGAGCTGTTCCGAGGTCCCGAAGACGCCGACTGGGAGCAGGACCGCCAGCTCCTCGACGGCCAACTGCGAGATCCTTGGGCTGATCAGTGACGAGCCAGCTCGAGCCATCGAACCGGCCATCCTCGACACCAGCGTCGTCATCGCCGGCGGCTTCACCCCGACCCCGTCGGACATCATCGCGGTGTAACTGCGAGTCCTCACGAAGCTGCACGCACACCGGTGCTCCAACTTGAGACATCTGCGCCGGGTAGGAACAAACGCCCAAGCAGGTCCGCCGTTTGGGGATAGCCGCCGCGGATGCATCCGGCGCGGCTGTCCTCAAACGGCGCCTCACCCGGCCGAGGCCCGACGCGTCGCGCGACCGACGCCCGGGCGTCCGCGGGATGGTGGCCTTCGTCGAAGCATGAGCGCGTGACTGCGCACGCGCACCTTAAACAGGCCTTCTGGACTTCTTGATCTGAGTCAAGGAGCGTGACTTGATCCCGGCGTAGATTCTGCTCAGCATCAACGCAATGAGCCATCATGAACGTCATCCCATTCCTCAAGGCTGCACGGCGACGTCTGGCCCGATTCATCGTCAAGCCCGCGCTGGCCCACTGCGACACCGAGGACGGCCCCGCTGTCACCGACGCGCGCAAGGCACTGGCCACGGGCAACATCAACTTGGCACTCAAGTGGGTGGACGCCGACGCGGAGGCCGAGCTCCGCCCCCTGTTCGACAAGGCGCTCCGCGTGCGGGCCTTGGGCCCGGAGGCGCAAGAGCTGGCGGACCGGCTGTTCCTGGAGACGCTCGTCCGCCTTCACTGCGCGGGCGAGGGGGTCGGGTTCGATGGCATCAAGCCCACCGGGACCGAGCTGCCGCCGCAGGTGGTCGCCGCCGACCTCGCCCTCGAGGAGGGGTCGATCCAGCCGCTCGAGGGGCTCGTCCCCGCCGAGCGTTGGGAGGAACTCACGCATCGGTTCCAGCGGGCCGTGGCGAAGAAGGATTTTGACGTCGACGACCTCGTGGCCGCACGCGACTACATCGCCGCTTACGTGAACTTTTTCAAGTACGCCGAGGGCGAGGAGCATGACCACCACCACGGCGGCCACGCGACGGGCCAGGCGGAGCACCCCTCCCAGGAGCACGCACACCAGGAACATGCTCACCACGAGCACCAACACCGGGTCCACTGATCGTGCGCCTGCCCGTCTGGCTCACCCGGGTCGAATCGCGTTCGATGGAGCCGACGCTCCGTGACGGCCGGCTGGCGTGGACCCGCTCGATCCGGCGGGCCACCCCGGTCCGCCGGGGGGACATCGTCGTCGTCGACTCACCGGAGGTCGGGCGCCGCGTCGTCAAGAGGGTGGTGGGGCTCCCCGGTGAGCACATCGACCTGCGCAGCGGTCAGGTGCACGTCGACGGTGCGCCACTCGAGGAGCCGTACGCCACGACGTCGTTGTTCAACGGCTCGTTCGAGGTTCCCCCGGACCACTACCTGCTGCTCGGCGACAACCGGGACGCCTCGACCGACAGCCGGTCCTGGGAACAGCCCTACCTGCCCCGCCACCTGCTGGCCGGACGCCTGATCGTGTCCTCTGGCGGGGGCTGAGGCCCAGGTGACGGACAAGCGCGAGGGACCAGAACACACGTCGGCCCGGCAGCCACACGCCGCCGGGCCGACGTGCTCGGGGGTCACGCCTCCATGAGCTCCGGCAGGTCGTAGGGCCACCCGGTGTAGGACTCGGCGAGGTACTTCTTCGAGTCCTCCGACGAGGTGACGGCCTCCAGCTCGCCGAGCTGGCGCTTCATCAGGAAGGGGTTGTCGTCGACCGGGGTGTGCAGCATCTGCGTCATCCAGTAGCTGAAGTTCTGGGACTTCCAGATGCGCTTGGCCGCGCGCTCGCCGTAGGTCTCCAGGTCCTCGCGCGACCCGGTCTTCGCCCACTTGATGAGCGCGGGGGCCAGCAGGGCGACGTCGCCGAAGGCGAGGTTGAGGCCCTTGGCGCCGGTCGGGGGGACGGTGTGCGCCGCGTCGCCGGCCAGGAAGAGGTTGCCGTGCTGCATGGGCTCCTGGACGAACGAGCGGAACTGGAGCACGACCTTGTCGAAGATCGGGCCACGCTTGAGCTTGAAGCCGTCCGGGCCGGCCACGAGCTCGTCCAGGTGGTTCCAGATGCGCTCGTCGTCCCAGTCGGCGACGTCCTCTTCGGGGGAGCACTGGAAGTACATCCGCTGGACGGTCTCGCTGCGCTGGCTGATCAGCGCGAAGCCCTTGGGGGAGTGTGAGTAGATCAGCTCGTCGGAACTGAACGGCGCCTCACACAGGATGCCGAACCAGGCGAACGGGTAGCGCATGGTGTGCTTGACCCGGCCGGGGATCAGGTCACGGGTGCGGCTGCGGGAGCCGTCCGACCCGATCACGATCTCGCACTGGATCTGCTTCGCCACGCCGTCGGCGTCGGTGAAGTTGATCTTCGGTGTGTCGGTGTCGTGGTCGAGCACCTCGGCGTCCGTGACGCCGAAGCGCACGTCGCCGCCGTCGCGCTTGCGCGCGGCGGCGAGGTCGACGAAGACCTCGTTCTGGGCGTACAGCCACACGGTCTGGCCGACGAGCTTCTTGAAGTCGATGTGGTGGCTCTCGCCGTTGAAGCGCAGGTAGATGCCCGAGTGCTCGTAACCCTCGGTCAGGATGCGTCCGTCGACACCGGTCTCGGTGAGCATGCGGACGCTGCCCGCCTCGAGGATGCCGGCGCGGTGGGTGTGGGCGATGACGTCGTGCTCGCGGTTGTCGATGACGACGTTGTCGACGCCCTCGCGGGCGAGCAGGTGGCTCAGCATCAGGCCGGCCGGGCCGCCGCCGACGATGCCGACGCGGGTGGTGATGATCTCACGTTCCATGGGGTTCCTCCTTGAACAGGACAATGGTGGTGCGGGGAGAGGCGTCCGTGTATGGACGCCCCGATCAACGGGAAGCGAAGGAGTGCTGAGCCTTGACGGCCTCGGCGGCCTCGGAGGCGAAGTGGTCGAGCACCGCAGCGGCAGCGTCAGGGTCGGACGCCGACGCCCCGACCGCGCCCGAGAACGTCGTCTCGATGGCGCAGTCGTCCGGCAGGACGCCGAGGATGCGGACGCCGGGTTGTCCGACGAGCTCGCTGAGCTGCTGGAAGCCGAGGTCGACCTTCCCCTCCGCGAGGAGCTGGG
This sequence comes from Propioniciclava sp. LT432, assembly GCF_059515965.1. Taxonomy (NCBI): domain Bacteria; kingdom Bacillati; phylum Actinomycetota; class Actinomycetes; order Propionibacteriales; family Propionibacteriaceae; genus Propioniciclava; species Propioniciclava sp. LT432. The sequence continues at coordinate 124,191 of NZ_JCAKNE010000002.1, forward strand.
CGACGGGGATCCCCGGCGGGGCCTGGACGAGCCTGTCGCCCAGGGCGTCCGTCAGGCCCCAGGCCTCCACCTGGCGGACGAGCGCGGTCCCGCTCGGGCCGGTCGAGTACCCGACCTTCGTGGCACCGAGCAGCGCCTCACGGACGCCCGCGGCGTCCGGCCAGGCGGGGCCGTCGGGGCGCCCCGCCGCCTCGACGGAGGCATCCGGGACGCCCACGGCGACCTGCGACAGGACCAGCGGCCGGATGGACGCGGCGTCCACGTGGCCCGCCTCGCCGAGCTTGGCCAGCGCGCCCGCCGCGAGCACGACGAGGTCGAAGGGCTCGCCGGCGGCCACGCGCTGGGCGGCGTCCACCCCGCCGACCGAGGTGAACTCCACCAGCGGCAGGCCGTCGGACGCCGCGACCTCGGCCAGGTCGGCCAGCACGTGCCGGGTGGCCATGGATGAGATGCCGGTCAGGGTCATACCGCCGCCTCCTCGAACGTCTCGGTGTCCACTTCGGACTGCTGGGCCGCGTTGTAGCGCGCCCCGGACACGGTCGACTGGTTGACCAGCTCGCCGGCCCGCTCGAGGATGCCCGCGTCGACCGTCAGGTCGGCAGCCGCGAGGTCGTCGGTGAGGTGGCCGATGTTGGTCGTGCCCGGGATCGCGGTGACATGCGTCCCCCTCGAGAGCACCCAGGCCAGCGCGAGCTGGGCCGGCGTGCAGCCGGCTTCGGCGGCCAGCGCGGTCCAGGCGGGCAACAGGGCGGCGTTGGCCGACCAGTGCTCGGGCTGGAAACGCGGCATGAACCGGCGGATGTCCTTCTCCACCAGCGCATCGGGGGTGAGCCCGTCGGCCGCGAGGAATCCCCGCGCGACGGGGGAGAAGGCCACCAGGGCCACCCCCGCCTCGCGCGTGGCATCGAGGATGCCGAGCTCGGCGTTGCGGCTCCAGAGCGAGTACTCGTTCTGGACGGCCGCGATCGGCGCCACCTCGAGGGCCTCCCGGAGCCGGGCCACCGAGACCTCGGAGAGGCCGATGGCGCCGATCTTGCCGGCGGACACCATCTCGGCGAGCGCGCCGACACTCTCGCCGATGGACACGCTCCTGTCCCACCGGTGCAGGTAGTACAGGTCGATGTGGTCGACGCCCAGCCGCCGGAGCGAGGCGTCGACCTGCGCGCGCAGGGTCTCGGGACGTCCGTCGATGACCTTGGTCCCGTTGACGATCGCCATCCCGCCCTTGCTGGCGAGCACGACGTCGTCACGACGGCCCTGCAGGGCCTTGCCGACGAGTTCCTCGTTGCGGCCACCGCCGTACAGCGTGGCCGTGTCGAGGTGGGACACCCCGGCGTCCAGCGCCGCCCGGAGGATCTCCAGGCCCTGGCCGGGCGTCGGCGGCACGCCGTAGGCGTGGCTCAGGGACATGCACCCGAGACCGATGCGGGGCAGCTTCATCGGTTCAGCTGCTCCTCGAGCTCTCCGAGGACGCGGTAGCAGTCGAACACCTTGCCGATCGAGCTGTTGGGCTCGCGGCCCTCGGCGATGGCGGCGACGAACTCGCGGTCCTGCAGCTCGATGCCGTTCATGCTGACCGCCACCTGGGACACGTCGATGGGCTCCTCCTTGCCATTCACCAGGTCGTCGTAGCGGGCGATGTAGGTGCCGGTGTCGCCGATGTAGCGGAAGAACGTGCCCAACGGGCCGTCGTTGTTGAACGACAGCGACAGGGTGCAGATCGCGCCGGTCTCGGACTTGAGCTGGATCGACATGTCCATGGCGATGCCGAGCTCGGGGTGGATCGGACCCTGGACGGCGTTGGCCTGCACGATCCTGCCCGCCTGGTAGGCGAACAGGTCGACCGTGTGCGCCGCGTGGTGCCACAGGAGGTGGTCGGTCCACGTGCGGGGCTCGCCCTTGGCGTTGATGTTCTTCCGGCGGAAGAAGTACGTCTGGACGTCCATCTGCTGGATGTTGAACTCGCCCGCCGTGACCTTGTTGTGCACCCACTGGTGGCTGGGGTTGAACCGGCGGGTGTGGCCCACCATGGTCACCAGCTCGGGCTTCGCCTGCGCCGCGGCCAGCGTGGCCTGGGCGTCCGCAAAGGAGTCGGCCAGCGGGATCTCGACCTGCACGTGCTTGCCCGCGGCCAGCGCTGCCTGGGTCTGCGCGGCGTGCATCTGCGTGGGGGTGGCGAGGATCACGGCGTCCACGTCGTCGCGCTCCAGCACTGCCTCGTAGCCGATGACGGCGTTCGGCACGCCGTACTTGTCGGCCACGGCCTGGGTGGACTCGGGCTTGCTGCCGCTGACGACCGTCACCTCCGCCTGCTCGATGTTGGCCAGGCCGTCCAGGTGCTTCATGCCGAACGCGCCGGCGGCGCCGACGACGGCGATGCGGACCTTGTCGTTGCTCATGGTTTCCTTTCGTGGGTCAGGACCCGGCTGAGCGGAGCGTCGCCGGGGCGACGCTCCGCTCAACACGCGGCCTCAGTTCTGGGGGTTGGAGAGGACGAGGTGGCCGACGGCGGTGTTGGACGCCGGAACGTGGTAGAAGCGGTGGTTCACGGAGATGTCCTCCCCGCCCTCGAACTGGTCGTCCATGGCGCCGCGGGCGATCAGCCACATGACCAGCTCGATGCCCTCGGAACCGGCCTCGTCGACGTAGTCCAGGTGCGGCCACTCGGTCAGGCCGACCGGGTCGTTGATCAGCATGTCGAGGAAGGCGTTGTCCCATTCCTTGTTGATCAGGCCGGCACGCGGGCCCTGGAGCTGGTGGCTCATGCCGCCGGTGCCCCAGATCTGGACGTTGAGCGGCTCGCCGTCCCACTTGTCGAGGGCGCGGCGCAGGGCCTTGCCCAACTCGTAGCAGCGGCGTCCGGACGGGACCGGGTACTGGACGACGTTGACGGCCAGCGGGATGACCTTGGTGGGCCACTTCTCGACGTCACCGAACAACAGCGACAGCGGGACGGTCAGGCCGTGGTCGACGACCATTTCGTTGACCAGGGTCAGGTCGAAGTCGTCCATGATGACCGACTGGGCGATGTGGGCGGCCAGCTCGGGGTAGCCCTCGACGTCCGGCACGGGGCGGGGGCCGTAGCCCTCGTCGGCGACGGGGTAGTGGGCGCCGGTGCCGAGCACGAAGGTCGGGATCAAGGAGGAGTCGAAGGCGGTGGCGTGGTCGTTGTAGACCAGGATCACGACGTCCGGGGTGTTCTCCGGCTTGCTGATCCACTCCCGCGACTCCACGTAACCGTCGAAGACCTTCTTCCAGTAGGGCTCCTCGGTCTTCTTCAGGTCCATCGCGGCGCCGATGGCGGGCACGTGCGAGGTGAAGACGGCGGAGGTGTAGCGCGCCGGGGCGTCGGGGCGGGTCGTCTCGGCCTTCTCGCCCGGCTCCGGGGGAACCCAGCCGTCCTGGTCCTTGAGGCGGTTGCCCTCGGGGCGTCGTCCGCCGTTGATCATCATGTCGCGGTATGCGGCCTCGGACATGCCGGTCATCGAGCCGGCCATCTGCTGGAAGCTCAGACCGTGCGTGGCGCCGATTTTGCTCAGGAAGTAGATGTTGCCGCCCTCGGCCATCATGGCGTTGAGGTCCATGTCGAGCACGGCCTTCTTCTGGGCGTCGGTGAGCGGCCACTCGTTGACGTAGGCCTCGCGGTCGGCGAGGTAGCGCTCACGGTTCTCCGGCTTCATGAAGGACATGGAGAACTGGTTCAGGTGGTAGCCCTTCCGGGCCTGTTCGGCATCGAAGATGATCGTGCCGGGGACGTCCTTGTACGGCTTGTCGAGTGCCATGGTCATTCTCCTTCGGGCCAGTAGAGGCGGGTCGGGTTGTCGACGAGCAGCTTCCGCTGCAGTTCGGCGGTCGGTGCGATGAGGGGGATGTGGTCGACCAGCAGCCCGTCGTCGGGCATGTGGCTCTTGAGGTTGGGGTGGGGCCAGTCGGTGCCCCACAACACGCGGTCGGGGAACTCCTCGACCACGCGACGGGAGAAGGGGACGACGTCGGCATAGGCGTTCTGCTCGCCGTCCAGGGCGGGCGCACCCGTCTTGGTGAGTCGCTCCGGGCAGGTCACCTTGCACCACACGTTCGGGTTCTCGCGCATGAACTGCAGGAAGAGCCCGAACTCGGGACCGTCCACGTCCTTGGTGACGTCGGGGCGACCCATGTGGTCCACGACCACATCGGTCTTGATGGAGGAGAAGAAGTCGTACAGGTCGGGCAGGTCCTCGGCCTCGAAGTAGATGACGACGTGCCAGCCCAAGGGGGCGATCTTCTCGACGATCTCTGCCAGGGCGTCGGTCGGGACGGCGTCCACGAGGCGCTTGACGAAGTTGAACCGGACGCCGCGGACGCCGGCCTCGTGCAGTTCGGCCAGCTGCTCCGCGGTCACGTCGCGACGGACGGTCGCCACGCCGCGTGCCTTGCCGTTCGAACGGCGGACCGCGTCCACCATCGCCGAGTTGTCGGCGCCGTGGCAGGTCGCCTGCACGATGACGTTGCGCTCGAAGCCGAGGTGGTCGCGCAGGGCAAACAGCTGGTCGGCGGACGCGTCGCACGGGGTGTACTTGCGCTCGGGTGCGAAGGGGAACTCCCCGCCCGGACCGAACACGTGGCAGTGGGCGTCCACAGCGCCGGCGGGCAGCTGGAAGCGCGGCTTGCTGGGGCCGTCGTACCAGTCCAGCCAGCCGGGCGTCTTGGTGAAGTCGCCGGTGACGTCACCGTGGGCCATGGGGATCCTCCTTCAGGATGCGGTCGGCGGCAGCGCGCCAGTCCGGTGTCGGTTCGATGGTGCCGTCCTCGGCGAGGTCGGCGACCCAGCGTTGCCGCTGGGCGGTGGCACGGGAGGACCAGGGTTCGATGCCCGCGGCGGCGACCGTGTCGGCCGCTTGGTCCATCTCGTCGGCACGGCGGCGGCCGTGCCGGGTGGCGCGTGCGAAGAAGTAGGACGCCTGGGCGTCCCAGTCGATGCCGGGGAACGTCTCGCCCAGCGAGGCGAGCACGGCGTCCTCGACGCCGTGGTGCCGGGCCGCGGTGAGGCTCTCGATGAAGAGCGCCTCCATGCCCTTGATGATGACCGAGCGGCAGAGCTTGGAGGCGGAAGCGACGCCGAGGCGCTCGTCGTGGGCGGTGGCGTCCGTGAAGCCCAGCCGGGCGAGGACGGGGGCGAGGTCGCCGGCGTCCGGACCGCCGAGCAGGATCGGCACGGCCAGCCCGTGCGGGGGCACCGACGTCATGACCGCGCCCTCGACGTAGCGTCCCCCACCCGTCGTGACGGCCTCGGCGGCACGCCGCTTGGCCTGCGGCGACGCGGAGTTCAGGTCGAGGACGAACGTGCCCTCGGCCAGGCCGGGGGCCACGGCGTCCGCCACCGCGACGGCCTGGTCGGCCGTCACCGCGCTCACCACGAGGTCGGACGCCGCCGCCACGGCCGCGTGGTCCGCCAGGAGCCGGACGCCGTGCGCGTCCGCGTGGTCGACCAGCGGGGCGCGCCGGTCGTCGTCCAGCTTGAGGTCGTAGGCCACGACGTCGGTGCCGCGGGCGCGCAGGTCCTCGGCGAGGATGCGTCCGACCTCGCCGTAGCCCACGACACCGACGGTCGTCATCAGGACAGGTACTTCAGTCCGGCGGCCGCGAGGGGCTCGCGCATCTTGTACAGGTCCAGGCCGAGGGTGCCGTTGGCGAACTGCTCGCGCTTGCCCTCCTCGTTGGCCTCGCGCTTCGCGGCGGCCTCCGCCACCTCGGCGGCGCGGGCGGCGGGAACGACGACGACGCCGTCGACGTCGGCGACGATCACGTCGCCGGGCATGACGAGGGCGTTCGCCACCACGACGGGGATGTTGACCGAGCCGAGGGTGGCCTTCACGCAGCCCTTGGAGTTGATCGCGCGGGCGAAGACGGGGAAGCCCATCTCCTCCAGCACGTCGACGTCGCGGACGCCGCCGTCGATGATCAGCCCCTTGCAGCCGCGGGACTGCACCGACGTGGCGAGCAGGTCGCCGAAGAAGCCGTCCTCGGATTCGGTGGTGCAGGCGGCGACGAGGACGTCGCCCTCCTGCACCTGCTCGGCGGCCACGTGCATCATCCAGTTGTCGCCGGGCTGCAGCAGCACGGTGACGGCGGTGCCGGCCATCTTCGCGCCCTTCCACACCGGGCGGATGTAGGGACGCATGAGGCCGACGCGGCCCATCGCCTCGTGGATCGTCGGCACGCCGAACTGGGCGAGCTTCGCGACCACGTCGGCGTCGGCGCGCTGGATGTCCGGCTGGACCACGCCCAACTGGTTGTACAGGTGCATCTGTTTGTCTCCTTGTGTCAGAGGCCGCGGGCGGCCAGGGCGCGGTCGACGCGGGGGTAGACCCTGCGCGCGTTGGTCTCGAAGACGGCCTTCTTCTGCTCGTCGGTGAGGTTCGGCGTCGCGTCCACGTAGCGCTTGGTGTCGTCGAAGTAGTGACCCGTGCGCGGATCGATGTCGCGGACGGCGCCGATCATCTCCGAGGCGAACAGGATGTTGTCGACCGGGATGACGTTCGTCAGCAGGTCGATGCCGGGCTGGTGGTAGACGCAGGTGTCGAAGTAGACGTTGCCCAGGAGGTGCTCCTCGAGCTCGGGCTTCTTCAAGGCCATCGCCAGGCCGCGGAACCGGCCCCAGTGGTAGGGCACCGCGCCACCGCCGTGGGGGATGACCAGCTTCAGGGTCGGGAAGTCCTTGAAGAGGTCCCCCTTCAGAAGCTGCATGAACGCGGTGGTGTCGGCCCCGAGGTAGTGGTCGCCCGTGGTGTGGAAGACGGCCGGCTTGCAGGTGGTCGAGACATGCACCATGGCGGGCACCTCATACTCCACGAGCTTCTCGTAGATCGGGTACCACGCCTTGTCCGTCAGGGCGGGGGCGCTCCACAGGCCGCCGGACGGGTCGGGGTTCAGGTTGACCGTGACGGCACCCAGCTCTTCCACCGCGCGAACGAGCTCCGGAACGCTGGTGGCCGGGTCGGCGCCGGGGGACTGGGGCAGCATCGCGCCCATGAGGAAGCGGTCGGGGAACAGCTCGCTGACGCGGGCGACCAGGTCGTTGCAGATGCGGGCCCAGGTCTTGCTGACCTCGAGGTCGCCGATGTGGTGGGCCATGAAGGAGGCGCGCGGGCTGAAGACCGTGACGTCGCTGCCGCGCTCGTTCATCAGCTTGAGCTGGTTGGCCTCGATGGTCTCGCGGATGTCATCGTCGCTGATCCTCAGCGCGGCGACGTCCGGGGCCTCGCCCTCGCCGTTCGCGAAGGCGATCTGCAGGTCACGCCACGCGCCCAGCTGCGCCGGCGCGGTGGTGTAGTGACCGTGGATGTCGATGATCATGCGTTCCTCCGTTGTGCTGCGGTACGCCGTGCCCGGGTGCGCGGCGGCCCTGCCAGCTCCCTGCTGCCTTTGACTCTAGGCCCACCGCTCATTGTCGGTCCAATAGATGCTGCGAAGGAGTGATATAGATACTCTCTATGTCGTGACGACCATCGACCTCAATTCTCTGCGTACCTTCGTGGCGTTGTACGAACTGCGCAGCGTCACGGCCGCGGCGGAGAAGCTCCACGTGACCCAGCCGACCGTCAGCTACACGCTCGGACGCCTGCGGCGGCGTTTCGGGGACGACCTCTTCCGGCGGGAGGGGAACTCGCTGGTGCCCACCCCACGGGCCACGCGGCTGTTCGGCCCCGTGCACGAGGCCATCGCCCAGATCGACGCCGCCATCACCGACCCGGACGACTTCTCGCCCTCGACGCTGGCCGACGAGGTCGGCCTGGCGCTGACCTCCATCGGCGAGCAGACCTTTCTGCCGCCCGTCATGGCCGCGCTGGGCGAGCAGGCGCCCCACCTGCACCTGAGCGTCGAGCGGCTGGACGCGGGTGGAGTGGAGGAGGGCCTGCTGCGAGGGTCCATCGACCTGGCCATCACCGTGTCGTTGCTGGACAGTCCGCACCTGTGGCGGACGCCAGTGCGGGGCGTCGAGTACGTGGCGTTGGCGTCCTCGGCGCACCCGCTGCCCCGGACGGGGCCGGACATGTTCGCCGGACGCCGCTTCGTGCGCGCCTCCTCGCGGGGCGGCCACACGTTCCCCAACCAGGCGCTGATCGAGCACGGGCTCACCGAACAGGTCGCGCTCACCGTGGAGGAGTTCGCCAGCGTTCCCGCCGTGCTGGACGCCACGGACCTCGTCTCGCTGCTGCCCCGGCACGTGGCCGAGGTGTTCCGGGGCTGGTTCCCCGGCCTGGCCACCTTCGCCCTGCCCTGGCCGGCGCACAGTTCGCCCGTGGCCGTCTACAGCCGTCCCGACGTCAGCCTGACGCCGGCGCAGCGCTGGTTCCGCGACCTGGTGGTCACCGCGGTGACGGAAGTGGGAGAAGCGGGCGGCACGGCTGCGCCACCGGGGCGATGATGGGCGTGAACGGAGGAACCGACGATGATCCCCGACACCATGAGCGCCTGGCGGGTGCGCGAGCCCGGGCCCTTGGCGTCCAACCCGCTTGAGCACGTGACGGTGCCGACCCCGGCGGCGGGCCCGGGCGAGGTCCTGGTCCGGGTGCGGACCTGCGGGGTGTGCCGCACCGACCTGCATGTGAGCGAAGGCGACCTGCCGATGCGGCGCCGCCACGTCGTGCCCGGGCACGAGGTGGTGGGGGAGGTGGTCGCGCACGGTGGCGTCCGGACGCCGGGGGCGCAGCCCCGCTTCGTACCGGGGGGCCGCGTGGGGATCGCATGGCTTCGCGGCACCTGCGGCGCGTGCCGGCCCTGCCGGTCCGGCCGGGAGAACCTGTGTGCCTCCTCGCGCTACACGGGCTGGGACGCCGACGGCGGCTACGCCGAGTACGCCCTCGTCGATGAGGCCTACGCGTACCGCGTGCCGGAGGAGTTCGACGACGTCACGGCGGCGCCCCTGCTGTGCGCGGGCATCATCGGCTACCGGGCCCTGCGCCGGGCCAGCGTGCCCCCGGGTGGCAGGCTCGGGCTGTACGGCTTCGGCGGCTCCGCCCACCTCACCGCGCAGCTCGCACGAGCACAGGGGCTGGAGGTGCACGTCCTGACGCGGGGTGAGGCGGCCCGCGCCCTCGCGCTGCGGCTCGGTGCGGCTTCGGCGGGCGGGGCGCTCGACCTGCCTCCGGTGCCCCTGGACTCGGCGATCATCTTCGCGCCTGCGGGGGAGATCGTGCCCCGGGCGCTGGAGGCCCTCGCCCCCGGCGGCACCTTGGCCGTCGCCGGCATCCACCTGTCCGCCATCCCGGGGCTGGAGTACGGCCGGCACGTCTTCCACGAGAAGACGCTCACGTCGGTCGAATCCAACACGCGCCGCGACGGGGAGGAGTTCCTCACGCTCGCCGCGCGACTGGGCGTGCGGGCCGAGACCACCGAGTACGCGTTCGAGGAGGCCCCCCGGGCGCTGGCCTACCTGGCCCGGGGCGACGTCGAGGGCGCGGGGGTGCTGCGGATCGGCTGAACGCTGTGCCGCGGCCACTCGGGCGGACGATACTGGTGTCCTGCCCGAAGGAGCGCCATGGACGTCCCACAGCCGGCCCTGCCTCAAACGATCGCGGTCATGAGCCCTGACTTCGACGAGGGGGGAACCATCCCCGACCAGTTCACGTGCCACGGTGCGGGAGCATCGCCCGCGTTCGCCTGGTCGGGGGTCCGGGCCGACGCGACCACGGTCGCGGTGGTGGTGTCCGATCCGGACGCCCCGCGCGGCACGTTCCTGCACTGGCTTGTCACCGGGCTGCCCGCCGCGGACGGTGCCTTCCCGGCGGGTGCAGCCACCGAGGGCGCGCAGGAGTGGGTCAACAGCGGTCGGACAACCGGGTGGTACCCCCCGTGTCCGCCGAGCGGGACGCATCGGTACGTCTTCGCGGTGTTCGCCCTGGACGCGCCCGTGGAGGCAGCGTCCAGCCAGGACGCGCTCGACGCGATCGACGCCCACACCGTGGCCCGGGGCTCCCTGACGGGGCTGGTCCGCGCGCGCTGATCGGCGCCGCGCCGCGCCTGACGCCGGGACTTCGAACGCCGTGACCGCCCCGCTGAGAGCGGGGCGGTCACGGCGTTGCCGGGTCAGGCTCGGGCGCCGACTGCCCGCTCGCGCACGACGTCGACGACGGGGCGTCCGGTGTCGTAGTCCATGCCGAGCTCCTCGACCTTGACGTGCGCCGTCTCCCGCGAGGTGACGACGGCGATGAACGCAAGGACGGTGATGCCGGTGGCGAACAGGGCGACGGGGATCCAGCCCCAGGTGCCCTCTCCGAGGAGGCCGGCGGCGATGGCCGGGGCGAAGCCCGCCACGAGCAGGCCGAGCTGGTTGCCCATGGCCGACCCGGTGTAGCGGACGGGGGCGGCGAACATCTCGGCGAAGTAGACGGGCCAGACGCCGTTCCAGAACGAGTAGAACACGCTCATGTTGAGGAAGGCTCCGAGGAAGGCCAGCGCGACGTTCCCGGTCGAGAGCGTCCAGAAGTAGAAGAACAGGGTGACCACGACGCCGATGTGGGCCATGAAGATGGTCTTCTTGCGGCCGATCCGGTCGGAGAGGGCTCCCGCCATCGGGATGGTGAACATGGACGCACCGACGGCCACGACAGCGATCATGAGCATCGTCTCGCGGGGGATGCCCTGCTCGACGCCGTAGCGCAGCGCAAAGACGCTGAACAGCGTCTGCATGAGCGAGAACATCATCGAGATGGTGACGCGCACGACGTCCTTCCACTGGTGGCGGAGCACCGAGGCGGCCGGGAGTCGTTCGACGGTGGCGTCCTCCTTGGCCTCCTCGAACACCGGGGTCTCGTCCAAGTGGGTGCGGACGAAGTACGCGATGGCCAGGACGACGACCGACAGCAGGAACGGGATGCGCCATCCCCAGGACAGCATCTGGTCGGTGGGCAGCAGTGAGACGGGGATGAAGACCAGTGAGGCCAGGACGTTGCCGGAGGCGTAGCCGGTCATCACCGATGAGGTGAACAGGCCGCGGCGTCCCTCGGGGGAGTGTTCCACCGTGAGCGTGGCCGCGCCGGCTGCCTCGGCACCGGCGGTGAAGCCCTGGGCCAGTCGGAGGGTCACCAGCAGGACGGGGGCCCAGATGCCGATCGCCTCGTAGGTGGGAAGCAGGCCGATCAGGGTGGAGGCGATGCCCATGATCGCGAGCGTGATGAGCAGCACCTTTTTGCGGCCGATGCGGTCGCCGAAGTGCCCCATGACGAGACCACCGAGGGGGCGGGCGATGTAGGCCGCCCCGAAGGCCATGAACGAGGCGACGGAAGCGATCGTCGGGTCGCCGCTGGGGAAGAACAGCTGGGGGAACACCAGCGCGGCGGCGGTGCCGAAGATGAAGAAGTCGTAGTACTCCAGCGTGGAGCCGAGGAAGGAGGCCAGGGCTGCCTTGCCCGGCGTCTTCTTGTGGCCCTCGACGGGGGTCTCCGCGTCGGTGAGCATCTGGTCGATGTCCTCGCGGAACGGGTCGGTGGTGTGGTCACGACGCATGGGGCGTCCTTTCGGGTCAGAGCTCGAAGTCGACGGCCGCGATGACGTCGACGTTGGGGAGCGAGAAGGGCTTGATGGCTTCGTGGAGGGGATGGGTGTCGTAGACACCGATGTCCTCGAGCTTGGCGAAGTCGGCGACGATCGCGTGGTCCCAGGACCGGTCGGCCTTCACGACGTCGGGGCCGTGCGTGAGCTTGACCAGTCCGGGGATGTTGCCCTCGAGCTTGTCGAGGCCTTCAATCCACTGCTGCTTGATCTCTGGGGTGAACGTGGGCGCCCACTTGAACAGGACGACGTGGCGGATCATGGATGTTCTCCTTCGAACGTGTTGCGGACCGCACAGGGCGGGTGGAGCGGGACCGTCAGGAGAGACGTCCGCGGTAGGGCGAGGTGGGACTCGCCAGTGCTCGCGCCACCTCCGCGGCCGCGGCCTTGAGGGCCGGGACAGCGGTGGGGAGGTCCTCCTCCCCGACGGGGGTGACGACGCCGACGGCGGCGATGACGTCTCCACGGGGGTTCTCGACCGGGACGGCCACACCGCTGGACGGCTCCACGATCCCACTGACGGAGACGGCATACCCCTGCTGGCGTACCTGGGCCAGGAGCCGGCGCATGGCCTTGGGATCGGTGACCGTGCCGGCGGCGTGCCGGGTGAGTCGGGACGAGAGGAACGCCTCCTGCACCTCGGGGAGGGCGTGCGCCATCAGCACGTGTCCGGCTGACGCGGCGTGTGCCGGCAGGCGGGCGGCGACCTTGGTGATGTTCACGGTCGGCTTGGCCGTGTCCATGCGGTCGATGTAGAGGACGTCGTGCCGGTCGAGGACGGCGAGGAACACGTGGTGCTGGAGTCGGTTGCGAAGGCGCTCCAGGGGCAGCCGGGCGGACTCGCGCAGGACGAAGACCAGCGAACTCCGCTCGGTGAGCTCCCAGAGGCGGAGCCCCAACCGAACTTCGCGACCGTGTCGGTCGAGAAGCCCGGTGAGGGACAGTTCGTCGACGAGTCGGTGGATGGTGGTGGACGGCAGGTTCGCACGCCGGCCGAGCTCGGCCACGCTCATCGAGAGGTTGTCCCCGTCGAAGGCCTCCAAGACGCGCGCGATGCGTTCGACCATCGAGTCACCGGTGGGCGAGTTCGCCACCGTCCACCACCTCCTTCCCTGTGTGTCGCTGTCGCCGGGTCAGGCCACCGGCGTCCCGGCACGCTCAGCCGCGTGCACGCCGATGTCGCGTCCGGTGAGGTAGCCGAAGACCATGGCGGGGCCGATGTTGGCGCCGTAGCCCGGGTAGCCACCGCCGAACACGCTCACCGCGGCGGTGCCCACCGCGTACAGGCCGGGGATGGCCTTGCCGTCACGGGTGAGGACCTCGCTGCGGTCGTTGACCTTCAGACCGGCGTAGGTGCCCAGGTCGCCCATCTGGATCTTGACGGCGAAGTACGGCCCCTGGTCGAGCGGCTCGAGGTTGGGGTTGGGCTTGTGGTCCATGTCGCCCTTGAAGTTGTGGTACTTCAGGGAGCCACGCTGGAACTTGGGGTCCTCGCCCTTGGCGGCGTGCACGTTGAACTCGTCGATGGTCTTGCGAAGGTTCGCAGCGGGGACGCCGATCGTCTGGGCGAGCTCCTCGACCGTCGGAGCCTCGATGAGGAACTTCTCGGCCTCGAAGATCTGCTTCGGGAAGGGCCACGGCTTGGCGTAGCCGATGCCGTACTTGTGCATGGCCTTGGCGTCGGCGATGATCCAGCCGAACGTCTTCTCGCGGTTGGCGTCGTTGTTGATCATCTCCACGCCGTAGTCGTGGTAAGACAGCGACTCGTTGGCGAACCGGACGCCGTCGCGGTCGACCGCGATCAGGCCCGGCAGGCCGAACGCGCGCAGGTGCGGGAAGATGGCCGGCTTCTTCTTGACCAGGGTCTCGAACGTGGTGACGGGGCCCCACGAGGCCGGCTGGTGGACGGAGTCGTCGATGTAGCCGCCCAGTTGCTGGGCCATCTTGTAGGCGTCGCCGTCATGGCCGATGGTCGGGGTGAAGTGGTCGTCGCCGTGGGGGTCGTGGGCGAAGAACTGCTTGCGGAGCTCGGGGTTGTTCGAAAAGCCGCCGGACGCGAGGACGACGCCCAGACGGGCCTCGACGACGCCGGTGTGCTCGCCCGCGATCCGCGCGCCGGTCACCACGCCCTCGTCGTTGGTGATCAGGGAGAGCGCCTCGGTGTTGGTCCACATGCGGATCCCCGCCTTGCGCGCAGCGGCGAACATCCAGGTCATCAGCGCGTTGCCGTTGGTGCGGGTGTAGGCGCGCTTGAACAGCGCCGTCTGGGCCCACGTGGTCAGGACGTTCTTGGTGGCGTAGAGGAAGTTGCCGAGGCTCTGGTTGGCCTTGAGCATCTTGGCGATGTCGGGGCCGATCTCGGGCATGTAGCCGTAGACCGTGTAGGGCATCAGGTAGGGCTGGACGCGGAGGCGGTCCTCGCCGAGGATGCGGGCGTCCGCGCGCTTGAAGGTGACCGCGCGGCCCTTCTCCTTGGCGCCCGGCGCGTCCATCTGGTAGTCGGGCGACATGGCGCCGTACACCATCTGGACGCCCTCGTCCTCGAAGAACTGCATGGCGTCGGGCACGGCGTCGAGGAACACGTCGACCATGTCCTCGTTGTAGCCGTCCAGCGCGAGCGCCTTGATGTACGCCTGGGCCTCGGCGCGGGTGTCATCCGTGCCGCCCTTGTTGCCGGGGACCCAGCCCCAGCCGCCGCAGATGGCGGACGTGCCGCCCAGGTACTTGTCCTTCTCGATGATCAGGACCGAATGGCCCTGACTGGCGGCCTTGAGTGCGGTGGCCACGCCGGCTGCGCCGGAGCCTATGACCAGGACGTCGGTGTTGATGGTCTGGGACATGATGGATGCGACTCCTTCGTCGGTGTGCGATTGCACCAGAGTCGGCAATCCACCATTGGACGGGAATACCGATTCCCGATGAACGGGATAGTACCGCCCAATGGGATGTTGGCTCCCCGATCAACGGGAAGAGCGGTTCCCGTTGGCTGGGTTCGGACGCTTGGTTTGTCTCCCGTACCCGCGACGAAGGAGTGGCGATGAGGAACCAATGGCTCGGCCTTGACGGCAAGGTGGTGGCGGTCACCGGCGGTGGCAGCGGAATCGGCAGGCAGGTGGCGCTCGACCTCGCGGAGGCGGGGGCGGTGCCGATCGTGCTGGACCTGAACCGTGACGCGGCGCAGGCCGTGGCCGACGAGGTGAGGGCGAGCACCGCCATCGAGTCGTCGGCCTTCGGGGTCGACGTGACCGACGAGGAGGGGGTCCGGGCAGCCTTCGATGCGATCGCCGAGCACCACGGCAGCATCCACGGTCTGGTCAACGCGGCGGGTCTGCTGCGTGCGGGGGCGCTGAGCGAGCTGTCGGCGTCCGACTGGGAGCTGACCCTCAAGATCGACCTCACCGGCTGCTTCCTGACCTCGCAGTCCGCGCGCCGACACATGGACGCGGGCGGAGCCGTCGTCCACATCTCGTCCATCGCCGGGTCGAACCCGCAACCCTTCAGCGGCGCCTACAGCCCGTCGAAGGCGGGACTGACCATGCTGAGCCGCCAACTCGCGTTCGAGTGGGGCCCGGACGGGGTTCGCTCCAACGTCGTCAGCCCGGGCCTGGTGCGCACGCCGATGAGCGAGCCCTTCTACCAGGCGCCCGGCGTCCTCGAGGCCCGCGAGAACGCAGTGCCCCTGCGCCGCATCGCCACGCCGGGCGACATGGCGGACGTCACGCTGTTCCTGCTGTCGGACCGCTCCTCGTACGTCACCGGTCAGGAGATCGTCGTCGACGGCGGCTTCGGCACCGGCCTGATGTCCTTCGTGCCCCGTCCCGGTTTCAGCGACTAGGGTCTCGGGCATGTCCCGCGATTCGGTGATCTCGCGGGTCGCCCGGATCCTGTCCGCGTTCGACCACGGGCGCTCCCGCCTCTCCCTGACGGCGCTGTCGAGCCGGACGGGGCTCCCCCTGACCACCACCCACCGGCTGGTCGCCGAACTGGAGCGCCATGGCCTCATCGACCGCGACTCGCACGGCAACCTGCGCTTGGGCATCCAGTTGTGGGAACTCGCGTCCCGAGGGTCGCACGCCGCCACCCTGGGAGAGATCGCCACCCCCTTCATGCGGGACGTCCTGGAGGGGGTCGGTGAGCACACCACACTCGCGATCCTCGACCGCGAGTCGGTGCTCTACATCGAGCGCCTGTCCTCGCCCCACTCGAAGCTCGAGGCCGCCCGGATCGCGGAGCGGATGCCGATCCACGCTTCGTCGTCCGGTCTGGTGCTGCTGGCCTTCTCCGACCCGGAGGTCCAGGAGGAGATCCTCTCGCGATCCCTCAAGAAGGAGACGCACAGCACGGAGACCGACCCCAAGGTGATCCGGCGAACCCTCGCCGAGATCAGGCGGGTCGGCTACGTCGCGCCGCCCTCCATCGGACGGACCGGATGGATGGGCGTCGCCGTGCCGGTGTTCTGGGGCGACCGCACCATCGCCGCCGCCCTCAACGCGATCGTCCCCCTGGAGGGCACGCACGCCCACGCACACGCCTACGCGCAGGCGCTGATCCCCGCCCTCCGCACCGCGGCGAGCGGCATCAGCCGTGAGTTGGCACACCATCCCGAGGCGCGGCGTCCGATGCTCTGACGAGGCCGATCACACGAGTTCTTCCGAAGAGCGGAAGTCGTGCTGCGCCGGGTGGCGGCCTCGTCGCACTCTGGAGATGCAGCGGGGCCAGGTCCCCACAACGAAGCAGGTCAGGCACCGAAGCCTGGTGACGCCCTTCGAACCTCCTACCTCACCGCCCCCGGGGCGGTATCACGTGACCCCTCTTGGAAGGCACCAGCATGTCCACCGACACCATCGAGACCGCCGCGATCCCCGCCGAATGGCTCCCCTACAGCCACGAGCTGGAGTGGCCCGACGGCTTGGAGCCCTTCAAGGTCGTCGACGACGGCAGCCAGGGCGACCCGTACGCGCACTACCGCTTCATGGTCGACGAGCACCCGATCCTGCGTTGCGCGACCCCCACCGGTGACGTGTACATGATCAGCCGCTACGCCGATGTGCGGAAGGCCCTGCGCACGCCCAAGGTCTTCTCGTCCCAGGTCGTCACGCCGCCGCCGCTGACCTTCGTGACGCTGCTCGACGCTCCGTACCACACCAAGATCCGCACGGTCATCGCTCCGTCCTTCACCCCCAAGGCGATCGCGCGCTTCCAGGAGGGCATCTACCAGCGTGCCGAGATCCTGCTCGACAAGCTGATCGCGAAGGGTGGCGGCGACATCGTCGACGAGTTCGCGATCCCGCTCAGCATGACGACCATCAGCGCGCTGCTGGACGTGCCGGCCGAGGACCAGGGCCTGATGAAGTTCTGGTCGGACGAGGCCTTCTCCTACTTCGGCCGCCTGGCCCGCAAGGCTCCCGGTACGGGCACGGACGAGGAGAGCTCGATGAAGTTCTTCCAGTACCTGCGCGACCGCATGGAGGTGCTGTACGCCGAGGGCAACGACTCCATCGGTGGTGAGATCGCCAAGCGTTGGAAGGCCGGCGACCTGTCCGACTCCGAGGCTGGTGAGCTGTGCGCCTTCGTGTTCGTGGCCGGCCACGACACCACGACCATCCTCATCGCGAATGCCTTCATGATGCTGGCCCAGCACCCCGAGCTCATCGAGCGGCTCCGCAACAACCCCGACGAGGTGGCGCGCTTCGTGGAGGAGACGGTTCGCTTCCGCGGCACCGTGCAGCGAGCGTCGCGGATCACCACCCAGGAGGTCGAGATGTCCGGCGTCGTGCTGCCCAAGGGTGCCGTCGTCCGCCTGATGACCGCCGCTGCGGGCCGCGACTTCGCCCAGTGGCCGGACGCCGACACCTTCGACATGGACCGCGACCCCGATGGCCACACCGGATTCGGCGCGGGCGTCCACATGTGCGCCGGCGCCCCGCTGGCCCGCATGGAGACCATCGCCGGCGTCGAGGTCGCCGTGAAGAAGCTGGCGTCCCTCGAGCTCGACCCCGAGCGCCCGATCACCTGGGTGCGCGGGAACAACCTGACCAACTCCGGCCCGGAGACCCTGTTCGTGAAGATGGAGGCCCTGTCGTGACCACGGACACCGTCCTCATCGCAGGCGCCGGCCACGCCGGCATCGCCACCGCCGTCGCGCTGCGCGCCAAGGGTCACACCGGCCGCATCGTCGTGGCGGACGCCGAGGGTCGCGACCCCTACGAGCGCCCCCACCTGTCCAAGGACATGCTCAAGGTCGGCGGCTCGGACGAGCCGACCCTGCTCCGCAAGCCGGCCTTCCTCGAGGGCAAGGGCATCGAGCGCCTGTCCGGCGTCTCCCTGACGGGAATCGACGTCGACGCCCGCACCGCCAGCCTCGGCAATGGCAGTTGCTTGGCCTGGGACGACCTGGTGATCGCCACCGGGTCCATCACCCGCGACCTCCCCGCGCCGGGCGGCCGCCTCCCCGGCCACCACCGCCTCAAGACCGTCGAGGACGCCCAAGCCATCAAGGCGAACCTCGTTCCCGGCGCGCGTGTGGTCGTCATCGGGGCGGGCTACATCGGCCTGGAGGTGGCTGCGGCGGCCGCAGCCGCAGGCTGTGACGTCACGGTCCTGGAGTTCGCCGAACGCGTGATGAGCCGCGTCACCAGCGAGCCGGTGTCGCTCTTCTACCAGCAGCTCCACGAGTCCCACGGCGTCCGCTTCGCGTTCGGCACCGCCGTTACCGGCGTCACCGGCGACGGGCGGGTCGAACAAGTCCACACGGCAAACGGTGTCGCCTACCCGGCGGACCTCGTCGTCGAGGGCGTCGGCGTCCGGCCCAACCAGAGGCTGGCGCAGGACGCCGGCATCATCTGCGACGACGGCATCGTGGTCGACGGCGATGGGCGCACCTCGTCCCCGCACGTCTACGCCGCCGGCGACGTCACGCGGTTCCCGGCCCTGTTCGATGGTGCCAGCCAGCGCCTGGAGTGCATCTCCAACGCCCTCGAGCAGGCCGATCGAGTCGCTGCCCGGATCACGGGCAACGAGCCCGCGGCGCGCGAGGTCCCCTGGTTCTGGACGATCCAGCACGGCGTCCGTCTCCAGACGGCCGGCGTCCGCCAACCCGACGACCGGGTCGTGGTCCGTGGGACCCCGGAGTCGGGCACGTTCAGCGTCCTCTACCTGCGCGACGGCCGCCTGGCCGCGATGGACACGATCGGCGGGCTGAAGGACTTCCGGGCCGGCAAGAAGCTCGTCGCCGAGCGCGCGCTGATCGATCCCGGGCTGGCAGCCGACCAGTCCGTCCCCCTGGCCGACACCGTCCTGGTGCCGAACATCTCGGCCGCCTGACCCCCACCATCGTCAAGGAGAAGAACGCATGAGCATCACCATCAACGCCACCGACCGTGAGGGCGTCCTGCACCGGGTCGAGTGGGATGACGACCAGGTCCTCATGGAGGCCCTGCGGGACAACGGCGAGCTGCCGGTCCTCGCGTCGTGCGGCGGCACGGCCTCCTGCGCCACCTGCCACGTCTTCCTGCCTGAATCGCTCGTCGCCGAGCTGGGGGAGCGCAGCGAGGACGAGCAAGAACTCGTCGAGGAGGCCGAGGGCTACCGTCCGTCGCAGTCGCGCCTTTCCTGCCAGGTCAAGTTCGACGCCTCCTACGAGGACCTTGACGTCGAGTTGGCTCCCGAGGAATGACCTGACCACCGTCGTGGGCGGTCAACGCCTCTTGCGGTTCCAACTGGCCTTGGCCGGCGCGAAGGGACTGCGGGCGTGGATCGCCCACGTCGAGTGCGGGTGGATGGACAGGATGTCGCGCTCCAGGCGCGCGCGTTCCTCCTCCGAGAGGGCCGGCAGGACGGCTTCGCGGTCCACCTCGTCCTGGGGCCGGGGGCGGAGGGCCTTCCACAGCAACTGGATGCCCGGCGCGCCGGTCGGGACGCCCCGCACGTCCAGCACGGCCTCGTCCCACGGGACGCCCAACCGCGGGTCGCGGCGGTACAGCCAGCGGTCGGCGGTTCCGTCCTCGACGTGCACCTGCAGGACCCACACATCACGCCCGACGTCATGGACGCCGATGGCCTGCAGGTCCGCATCGGCGGGGACGTCCTCGAACGCGATCAGGCCCTCGTCCAGCATGGCCCAGGAGTGGAGGTGGGCGGGCAGGGCTCCGACGACCGTGGCGAGGTCGCCCGGCAAGGTGCTGATGTCGATGTTCGCCTGCTCCCGGATCGGTCGTCCGAGCCAGTGCTCCAGGGCGACACCGCCCGACAGCCACCAGCGCGCGTCCAATGCGCCGAAGAGTGCGATCAGGTCGTCCACCGTCAAGGGAGCCCATGGTGCATCGATGCTGGGAGGTTCGGCCGTCATGGGCACCATCCTGCCAGCGACGCCGCGAAGGTGACCTCCTGCCGAGAACGGCGTCATGCGCGACCTCGGGCCCTGGCTCTCACGCCGACGGGAACTCCTCAGGAACCACGATCCCCGCAACCCCCTGAACCAGGGTGTTGCGGGGATCGCTGGAACGTGCCAACCGGACGGTGCCGTGTTGACGATGCGTGTCAGGCGTTCTGCAGTACGCGGTCCTCGACGCGACCGGCGGACGCCTTGCGGGACAGTGCGGCGTCGACCGAGATGCGACCGGCACCGGCGACGCCGACGGCCAGGGCGGCGGCGGCGATGACACCAACCAGCTCCCAACCGCCGCTCTCGATGAAGATCCCGGCGGGGATGTGAGCCAGCACGGCGGCAGCGCCCATGTGCAGGGCGACGACGAGGCCGGTGATGGCGGAGAAGGCGCCGACGAGCAGCAGCACGCCGCCGACCAGCTCGATCACGGCCGCGACGGGCGCCGACAGCGCGGGGAAGGGGACACCCATCTGGCCGAAGGCCTGAGTGGTGCCGGCGATCGTCCACTCGAAGAACTTCTGGCCGCCATGCGCGATGAGCACAGTGCCGAGCACGATGCGGGCGATCAGGCGGGCGATGTCGCGGACGATGGCGGGCGGGTTCAGGACGGTGTTCATGCTGTGCTCCTCGGAGATGTGCTGTGACGCGGGATCCCGGGGGAACCTCCGCATTGCTTGATGGGACAACCTAAGCATGATTGATGATTCAATCAAAATCGGGGTTGTCAACAAGGCACACGCCAACACGACGAAGCCGCCCTGACCAGGATCTGGATCCTTGGTCAGAGCGGCTTCGTGCTCTGTGCGCGAGAGAGGACTTGAACCTCCACGCCCTAATACGGGCACTAGCACCTCAAGCTAGCGCGTCTGCCAATTCCGCCACCCGCGCAAGGTGTCGGCCGGGTTTCCCCGACAGCCCGGCAACAATAGCGCGTCCGACCCGCCTTCTCCAAAACGAGTGCGCACGTGTTGCGCAGGTCAGGTGCCGGGCAGGCGGGAGAGCAGGTGGAGGGCCACGTGGAAGAGGACGCCGTCGGCGCGCGAGCGTGGGTTGAGGCGAGTCAGGGACTGCAGGCGGTCGAGCCTGGCGCCCAAGGTGTTCTTGTGGACGAACAGGTCTGCGGCGGCCAGATGCAGCGAGCCGTCCCGCTCGTAGTAGGCGGTGAGATCGCGGGCATAGCGCGGAACCTGGTCGGACGGAACCGCCCCGAAGACGCGATCGAGGAAGGCGCGACGGACGTCGGGGGAGACCTCGTCGAGGATGAGGTCGAGCCCAACGGCGGAGTACCACAGCAGAGACTCGCCCCGACGGGACGCCGCCTGCAGGGCGCGGTCGGCCTGCAGGTAGGCGTGGTGGACGGCGTCCGTGGCGTCGCCGATGCCACTGACCAAGCGCAGCCCGACCCCGTCCATCAGGGCCCGGGCCGTCGAACGAAGTCGCTCCTCGACCTGCTCGGGGGTGGTGGTGTCGCTGGGCAGGAGCCCGATCAGCCGGTTCGGGGTGCGTACGAAGACGCTGTGCGGAACAGATTCAACCGCCGTGCGCACGATGCGTGCGGCACGGTCGATGAGCGGCTGGTGGTCCTCCGCGGAGCTGTGGTTGTCGACGACCGGTAGGACCTGGCTCACGGTGACCCAGTAGCTGCGCTCCACGTCGATGCCGAGTCGCCCGCCGCGCTCCCGCAGCGACTGGGTCGTGGGGGCCCCGTCGAGGACCCACTCGGCCAGGAACCGGTCTCTGATGCGCCGCTGGACGTCGCGGTCCTGCTTCTGGCGATTCTCCCGGACCAGGATCTCGGTCATCTTCCGCACCACGTGCCCGTACTTGATGACTTCCCCGTATGGACCCGTCACGCCGACGACGCCCTGGATGGCGCCGTCCACCGTCACCGGAAGGTTGAGTCCCTGCCGTGTTCCGGGGAATTGTCCGTCATGGTCGACCACGAGTTCCTCCAGTCCGCGGTCGACGAGGAGGGCGGCGCCGCCGTGGAAGCCACCGACCCGGTCCGGGTCCGTGCTGGCGATGATCGTGCCCGAAGCGTCCATGAGGTTCACGTTCTGGCCGAGCAGTGAGCTGATCTCGGTGACGATGTCGTGGGCTCCGGCCGCTGAGATGTCCATCGACCACCTCCTCGGCGAACACTGTGCTGCAGCACAAGGAGGTGAGTCAACCCATGGGTTCTGGCCCATGGCGGCGATGTGCGAGCACCCCTAGGGTCAATCACCAGGTCCGTGAGCGAAGGAGCCCAACCGATGACCGGCATTCCCTTGATCCTCGTGTTCGTCCTGGCGATCGTCGCCATGATCTTCATGATTTCGAAACTGAAGATCCACCCGTTCCTGTCGATCATGGCGGTCGCACTCGTGTTCGGCCTGATCGGCGGTATCCCGCTGGTCGACGTCAAGAGCGGGGACAAGACCATCTCCGGCATCGCCACCGTGATTGGGCAGGGCTTCTCGGGCACGTTCACGTCGATCGGCATCGTGATCATCCTCGGTGCCCTGATCGGCATGATCCTCGAGGTCACCGGTGGTGCCTTCCGGCTTGCGGACGCCATCGTGAACCTGATCGGCAAGAAGCGCCCGATCCTGGCCATCCAGCTCATGGGTTGGATCGTCTCGATCCCGGTCTTCTGCGACTCGGGCTTCGTCATCCTGAACCCGATCCGTCGCGCGCTCGCGCGGCGCACCGGCACGTCGTCGGTCGCCATGACCGTCGCGCTGTCAGCCGGCCTGTACACCTCGCATGTCTTCATCCCTCCGACGCCGGGCCCGATCGCAGCAGCGAACACCTTGGGCCTGGGGGACCACCTCCTGCTGGTCATCGGGCTGGGTGCCCTCGTCTCGCCCCCGGCCCTCATCGCCTCCTACTTCTACGCCCGCTGGATCGGGTCCCGAATTCAGTCCACGGAGGACGTCGACCTGAACGCCGCGATCGACGGAGAGGTCGAGAGGAGCTACGAGGAACTTCGCGCCTCCTATGGCAAGCTGCCCAGCACGTGGCTCTCGTTCGCCCCCATCGTGGTCCCGATTCTGGCCATGGCCCTCGGCTCCATCGCGTCCATGGCCAAGTGGACCGGTTTCGGCGCCGACCTCGCCAAGTTCGTCGGTACCCCGATCATCGCGCTGGCCATTGGCACCGTCATCGCGGTGGCCCTGCTCGCCCAGACCGACCGTATGAAGCAGTTCTACGACGTCACGGACTCCACGCTGAAGGTCGTCGGCCCCATCCTGTTCATCACCGCCGCCGGGGGTGTGCTCGGCAGGGTGATCGCCAACACCGACATCGTGACGTTCATCACCGACAACGCGAGCGTGATGGCGTCGGTCGGGCTGTTCTTCCCCTTCCTCCTGTCGGCCATCCTGAAGACCGCGCAGGGGTCCTCGACCGTGGCGCTCGTCACCACGGCCGGCATCGTCGCGCCCATGCTCCCGGCGTTGGGGCTGGAGACCCCGGTGCAGATCGCACTCGCCGTCATGGCGATCGCAGCGGGCGCCATGACCGTGTCGCACGCGAACGATTCCTACTTCTGGGTCGTGACGAACTTCGGCGGCATGACCGCCGACCAGGGCTACAAGACCCAGACCATGGTGACCCTGATCATGGGTGTGGTCTCCATCGCCTTCATCTGGATTCTGTCCCTGTTCCTCATCTAGTGCGGCTGGAACGGAGCCCCATGCGCAAGGTCGTCCTGATCCCCGACTCCTTCAAGGGCACGATGTCCTCGGCTGAGATCTGCACGATCATGGCCGATGCCATCCTTCGCCACCTCCCGGACGCCGAGGTGGTCCAACTCCCGGTCGCCGACGGCGGCGAGGGCAGCGTGGACGCCTTCCTCGCGGCAACCGGGGGCGAGCGGATGCCGGCCACTGTCACTGGGCCGTTCCCTGGTGAGCACGTCGAGGCGTTCTATGGCCGCCTGCCCGATGGGACGGCCGTCATCGAGATGGCCGCGGCGGCGGGCCTGCCGCTCGTCGATGGCCGGCCCGCCCCGGACCGCACCACGACCCACGGCGTGGGCGAGCTGATCCTCGCCGCCCTCCATGCCGGTGCTCGGCACCTCATCGTGGGGGCCGGTGGGAGCGCCACCAACGACCTCGGCGTGGGGGCGGCCGCGGCCCTCGGCGTCCGCTTCCTGGACGCCTCGGGCGAAGCCTTCGTCCCGACCGGCGGCACCATCGCCGACATCGCGCGGATCGACTCGTCCAGCCTCGACCCGCTCGTCCGCGACTGTCGGATCACCGTCATGTGCGACATCGACAACCCCCTGCACGGAGAGCGGGGGGCGGCCCACGTCTTCGCCCCCCAGAAAGGTGCCCCACCTGAACTGGTGTTTGAACTCGACCGACAACTCGCCCGCGGCGCCGAGCTCATCCGCCGCGACCTGGGCGTCGACGTCGCGGACATCCCGGGTGCAGGAGCCGCCGGTGGACTGGCGGCCGGCCTGATGGCGTTCTGCGGCGCCGAGTTGCGCCAGGGCATCGACGTCGTCCTGGACGCCGTGGACTTCGAAGGCGTCCTCGCGAGTGCCGACCTGGTGTTCACCGGCGAGGGCAGGATCGACTCCCAGTCGTTGTCGGGCAAGGTCGTCGTCGGGGTCGGACGCCGCGCGCGCCCCCTCGGTGTGCCGGTGGTCGCGGTCGTCGGCGACATCGCCGACGGCTTCGAACCCGTCTACGACGAGGGCGTGACTGCCGTGTTCAGCATCAACAACCTCGCGGTGGACTTCACCCATGCGAGGGCGCGCGCCCGTCAGGACCTGGCGCTCACCATGGACTCGCTGATGCGCTTCGCGACGGTCGTCGGTCAGCCCACGCGCGCCTCGTTCGGGCCTCCCGACACGTCGTCGAGTGCGGAGGCGATCTCCTCGGGCAACTCCATCGACTCGGCGTCCAGGTAGGGCGCGAGCTGGGCGGCCGTCCGGGCACCCAGCAGGGGCGCCGTGACGCCCGGGGCGTCCCGGACCCACAGCCAGGCGACCTGGAGCGGGGTGACGCCCAGACCGTCTGCCGCCTTGGCGACGGCCTCGACGACGGCGCGGGATCGGGACTCGAGGTACGGCTCGACGTACCACTGGAAGTGGGGCGCCGCGCCCCGTGACTCGCGCGGGATGCCGAACCGGTACTTGCCGGTCAGAACGCCACGCCCCATGGGTGACCACGGGAAGAAGCCCATCTCGAAGTGGCGCAGGGCGGGCAGGACCTCGACCTCGGCGCGCCGGGCCAGCAGCGAGTACTCCACCTGGTTGCTGACCAGGCGTGCCCGTCCGGGGAACGCCTTCTGCCACGTGGCCGCCGCCGCGGTCTGCCACCCGACGAAGTTCGACACCCCGGCGTACCGGACCACGCCGGTCGAGACGGCGTGGTCCAGCGCCGCCAGGGTCTCCTCCAGCGGTGCCGAACCCCATGCGTGCACCTGCCACACGTCGATGTGGTCGGTACCCAGGCGGCGCAGCGAGTCGTGCAGGTCGTCCATCAGGACGCGCCTCGACGTGTCGACGACGCGGACGCCGTCCCGGAACATGAAGCCAGCCTTGGTGGCGAGCACGACGTCGTCGCGGGACACATCGGTGCGCAGCAGGTGTCCGATCATGCTCTCGGCCTCACCGCGCGAGTACGCCGGGGCACTGTCGATCAGGTCGCCTCCGGCGTCCACGAAGGCGCGCAACAGGGCCCGCGCGTCCTCCAGCCGCGTGTCGCGCCCCCAGGTCATCGTCCCCAGCCCGGCGCGTCCGACGGTCAGTCCGCTGGTGCCCACACTTCGCCGCTGCATGGTGGTCACCCTAGCCATCCGGCTCAGACGGGCGAGATCACGTTCGCGGCCAGCAGCCCCACGATGATGACGCCCAGGATGACGCGGTAGACCACGAACGCGGTGAAGTCGTTGGAGGCCACGAACTTGAGCAGCCATGCGATGGAGGCGTACGCGACGACGAACGAGATGACGATGCCGATGAAGGTCGCGACCCAACCGACCCCGCCCGGAGCCGCGATGTCGGACGCCGCGGACACGGCCTGGTAGCCGCCCGCCGCCACGAGCGTGGGAATGCCCAGGAAGAAGGACATGCGCGTCGCCGTGACCCGGTCGATGCCCAGGAACAGCCCGCCGGTGATCGTCGCGCCCGAACGGCTCACGCCGGGCACCAGCGACAGGCACTGGATGAGGCCCAGCAGGGCGCCGTCCTTCCAGGTGATGGTGTCCTCACCGCGCTCCTGCTTGCCCACCCGGTCGCCGAGGAACATGGCGACGCTCCACAGGATCAGGCCTCCGGCGACGAACCACAGGGAGCGGAGCGGGCCCTCGATGAGGTCCTTCAGCAGGAACGCGATCGCGGCGGTGACCGTGAAGCCCACGATGATCGCCCAGCCCATCTGGAAGTCGGGGCCGCGCTTGTCCTTGTCGGCGATTCCGGCGAACCAGCCGGTGGCGATCCGCACGATGTCGCGCCAGAAGTAGACGATCGACGCGACCATGGCGCCGATCTGGATGATGGCGGTGTAGGCGGTGACCGAGGGGGCGTCGATCGGCAGGCCCATCAGCTTCTCGACCACGGTGAGGTGACCGGTCGAGCTGATCGGGAGGAACTCCGTCACTCCCTCGACGATGCCCAGGATCACCGATTGCCACCACTCGAGCATGCTCAGACCTTTCGTTCGTTCGCTCCGTCCGCGTACGCGACCGGGCCGGGGGTCAGCGTAGCCCGCCGCTACGCTGGCGGCCATGAAGGCTTGGCAGCGCCCCGACGTCCCCACCCTCGCCACCGACCGGCGTCTTCCGCGGGTGGTCAACACGGCGACCGGCGAGGTGGTCGAGGTGGGCCCGGACCTCGAAACAGGGAGCGGGGTGGCACGCCTGTACGTGTGCGGCATCACCCCGTACGACGCCACCCACCTGGGGCACGCCAACACGTACGTCACCTTCGACCTGCTCAAGCGCACTTGGATGGATGCCGGCCTGGAGGTGCTCTACACCCAGAACGTCACCGACGTGGATGACCCGCTGCTGGAGCGCGCCGAGGCGACGGGGGTCGACTGGGAGGACCTGGCGGCCGAGCAGGTCGAGTTGTTCCGGGAGGACATGGAGGCCCTGCGCGTCATCCCGCCCACCCACTACATCGGGGCGGTCGAGTCGATCCCGCTGGTGCTCGACCTGATCCACCGCCTGATCGAGTCCGGGCTGGTGTACCAGCTCGACGACCCCGAGCACCCCGACTGGTACTTCGCCTCCACCCAGGTGCCCCACTTCGGACGGGTCTCGGGCGTGGACCGCGAGGCGGCGCCGGCGATCTTCGGCGCGCGTGGTGGGGATCCCGACCGCCCCGGCAAGCGCGACCCCCTCGACTGCCTCGTCTGGCGCATGGAGCGCGAGGGCGAGCCCGCCTGGGATTCCGAGCTGGGTCACGGACGCCCGGGCTGGCACATCGAGTGCACCGCGATCGCGTTGGCCTACCTCGGTGAAACCTTCGACGTGCAGGGTGGCGGCAGCGACCTGGCGTTCCCGCACCACGAGATGTGCGCCGCCGAGGGTCGCGCCGCGACGGGAGCGCGGTTCGCGAAGGCATACGTGCACGGGGGCATGGTCGGCTACCAGGGCGAGAAGATGAGCAAGTCCAAGGGCAACCTCGTGTTCGTCAGCAAGCTGCGCGCCGCCGGGGTCGACCCGATGGCCATCCGCCTCGTCCTGCTCGCCCACCACTACCGCAGCGACTGGGAGTACACCGACGCCGACCTCAAGCGTGCCCAGGAGCGGCTGGCCGCCTGGCGGTCCGTCGTCAACAACCCGACCGCGTTCCCGGCTGACGAGACCATCCGGGCCATCCGGGACGCGCTGCGCGACGACCTGGACGCCCCGTCGGCACTGGCCGCCGTCGACACCTGGGTCGCGGCGTCGGCGTCCACGGACTCCGACGAGACCGAATCCGTCAGCCAGGTGCTGGCGGCGGTGGACGCGCTGCTCGGGGTGCAGGTGCGGTCTCGGTGACCGGGACGCCCTGACGAGCCGCACCTGGTGCGGCAGTCTGGCTGCGGCCGACACACTCACCGGCCCGTCCGCGAGGCCCTCCTGGGCCCTGACCACCCCACCCAACCGAGAAGCGGAAAAGCATGCGCATCGTGACTGCCGTCCTGTGGACGCTGTTCGCCCTCCTCCAACTCGTCCTCGTGGCCTCCGTCCTGACGAGGAACATCCTCATCGCCATCCTGTTCGCGGTGGCGGGACTGGCCCTCCTCCTCGGCCTGTTCCGCCGTGCCGACATCGTCTTCCTCGTGGGCGTCGTCGCTGCGTTGGCCGCGCCGATCGCCGTCGGCCTGACCGGCCTCGAGCCGTTCGAGCTGATCCACCACGTGGTCCGGTGGGCCATCGTGGCCTGGTTGCTGGCCCTGTGGGCGCGCTACTGGCGCAAGCCCGCACCGCTGGCCGCCACGGCCTGACCACACGCAGGAACTGGCCCGATCGCTTCGGCGGTCGGGCCCGTACGTCGGTTCTGTTCAGGCGAGTCCATCGAGCACGCGCGCGTGCGGGTTGGTGGGGTCAGCTGTGGTGGGACGACTCGCGAGTCGGCTTGACCTCGGAGACCTCGGAGCGCGCCCTCGCGAGCGTGCGCCAGCGTCCGTGACGGAAGCAGAGCACCAGGAGCAGCGCGCCACCGGCCATACCGAGGCCGATGAGAGGCCATGAGCCCTCGATGCCCAGGGGACCGCCCGTCAGCCATGTGGGTCCGACGAGCTGGCTCTGCAGGAGCCCCCGGCCGGTCTCCGTGCCCGAGACCGTGATCCCGAAGACGCCGGCCTGGACGGCGTTCCAGGCGAAGTGGATGCCGACGGGCATCCACAGGCGGTCGGTGAGCAGGTAGGAGGCGGTCAAGAGCAGCCCCGCCGAGAGCGTGATCGCCAAGCCCCCGGTCCAGCCGGCGCCGGGGTTCATCGAGTGCGTCATCCCGAACACGATGGCGGTCACCAGAACGGCGACCAAGGACCCGAACCGGGCGTTCAGGAGGCGGAACACGACGCCACGGAAGAAGGCTTCCTCGCCGAAGGCCGCGCCCAGGCCCATGGCGATGCCGGAGATGAACCCGAGGTGCCACCCGGCGTCGATGACGTGGAAGGAGCCGGCGAACGCGACGATGGCGACCCCGAGGGTCATCAGCACCGCGCCGATGATCGCTCCCCAGGCGAGTTCCCGCAGGATCCCTGGCCGGCGGAAGATCACCGCGTGGTCGCCCGGTGCCATGGCCCGGGTCATCGCCCAGTAGGCGGCGGTGGCCAGGGCGGCGTACAGGAAGAAGAAGACGGTGGACGGCACGGGGTCGGCCACCAAGCGGGACACGGCGCTGTCGACCGAGGGGGAGCCGATCAGCAGCGGCATCGTGAGGAGGGCCGCCGTCACCTGGGCGGCCACGTAGAGGACGGCGCCGACGACGGCTTGGGCCAAGGCGTGGTCACCGCCGGGGAGGTGGGTGACGCGCGTGCGCGTCAACGGAGAGGTCAAGGTGGGGGGTGTCACGTCACGAGGGTAACCCGCGCACGCCTGCGAGTCCGACCCGGGACCACCGGCGGGCCCACGTTCCGTCCGCTGGTTGGCGGTCACCATCGACGGGCCGCGTGGGTAGAGTCCCTCTCTGTGAAGACGTTCGAGGAGCTGTTCGCCGAGCTGACCGAGAAGGCGGCAACCCGCCCCGAGGGGTCGGGCACCGTGCGCGAGCTGGATGCCGGCGTCCACTTCATCGGCAAGAAGGTCATCGAGGAGGCTGCCGAGTCGTGGATGGCCGCTGAGTTCCAGTCCGACGCCGAGACGGCCGAGGAGATCAGCCAGCTGCTGTACCACGTGCAGGTGCTCATGATCGCTAAGGGCCTGACCCTCGACGACGTCTACCGCTACCTGTGAGAGGCCCTGACGTGAACGACCGTCCCCTGCTGCGCATCGCCGTCCCCAACAAGGGGTCCCTGGCCGAGGCGACCCACGCCATGCTGACCGAGGCGGGCTACAAGCAGCGCTCCGACTCCAAGGACCTCGTCCTGCTCGACGAGGCCAATGGCGTCGAGTTCTACTACCTCCGTCCGCGCGACATCGCGGTGTACGTGGGGGAGCGCACGCTCGACCTGGGCGTCACCGGCCGGGACATGCTGCTCGACTCGGGCGCCGAGGCGAACGAGGTGCTCGCCCTCGGCTTCGGCGGCACCAAGTTCCGTTTCGCGGCTCCCGGCGGCAGCGCCTGGTCGCCCGCTGACCTCGACGGCAAGCGCATCGCGACGTCCTACCCGGGCCTGCTGGGCGCCTGGCTGGCCGAGCGGGGCCTCAAGTCCCGCCTGATCAAGCTCGATGGTGCGGTGGAGTCCGCGGTCAAGCTGGGCGTGGCGGACGCCGTCGCCGACGTCGTCGAGACGGGCTCCACGCTCAAGCGCGCCGGACTGGAGATGTTCGGCGAGCCGATCCTCATCTCCGAGGCCATCGTGATCCAGCCGGACGGTGTGGACCGCCACCCGGGCCTCGACCTGCTGCTCCGCCGCCTAGCCGGGGTCATGACGGCCCGCAACTACAAGATGGTCGACTACAACGTCTCCTCGGTGAACCTGGAGCGGGCGACCGCCGTGACGCCCGGCATCGACAGCCCGACCGTGTCGCACCTGGCCCGTGAGGGCTGGTTCGCGGTGCGCGCGATGATCCCGGCCAAGGACGCCCCGATGATCATGGACGAGCTGTGGAACGTCGGCGCCGAGGGCATCCTCGTCACCGACATCGCCGCTTGCAGGCTCTGATTCCCGTGGAGTGGGAGTTCGAGGCGCACCCGCACATGATGCGTCGTCAGGCGTCCATCTGGACGATCGTGCTGGGTGGTGGTGCGCTGTTCGGCTGGTTCATGCTGCCGGCCGAGATCCGCGCCCTGTTCACCGCGTTCCAGGTCGCCACGCTGGCCTTCTTCGTGGCCTTCATGCTGGGCATCGTGTGGGCGGTCGCACTGGGGTACGTCAAGGCCGGACCCCAGGGCATGAAGTTCCGCAACGGACTCAAGACCCATGAGGTGCCGTGGTCGCAGGTGGAGTCGATCCGCTACCGTCCCGCCGACCACTGGGCCTTCGTCGAGTTCACGGACGACTCCGACAAGGCCCTGTTGGGCATCCAGCGGTCGGACGGCCCGCGCGCCGACCAGCAGGTGGCCGACCTGCGCGCGGTCGCCGCGAAGTACCTGCCCGCCGCCGGCTGACCACGTCCTCCCGGGACAGCGGCGCTCAGTTGATGCCGCGCTTGCGGAGGAGCTCCGCGATCTCGTCGAACTCGGCGTCGCTGCCCGCAGCCTGACCCTTCGGTGCAGCGGGGGGTGCCGGCGTCGCGGCGGGGGCGCTCGAGGCCGGACGGGCGGTGACGGCCGGACGGCCACTCCCGGCGACCTTCCCCTTCGAGCGATCGGCCTTGGCGGCGGCGCGGCGATCCTTGAAGGACTCCGATGGGATCAGGCGGCTGCCCAGCACCAGCAGCGCGGACAGGCCGGTCAGGACCGCGCCCACCCACACCAGGGGAGTGAACCGCAGGGCGCCACCCCAGGCCGCCAAGGTGTGCCAGGCTCCCTCGGCCGCGGGGCCGAGGCCCAGGAAGTAGATCCCCAGCGGCAGGAGCGAGAGCCCGATCCACCAGAAGACCGTCTTCACCTGAGCGCGCGACCAGATCAGCGCGGTGATGACGACGAAGACGAGGGTCAGTACACCTGCGACGACCAGGTGGAGCACGTTGGGGTCCATGCGACCAGAGTACGGGCACCGCGGCGGGAGGGTTTGGGGGCTTGCCCCGGTTGTGGGACGGTGGGACCCATGAGGACCCTCGGACAACCCAACGCCGCCTTCGCGGGCGACCACGGCCACCCGGACCCGGAACTCCGGGCGATCCTGGCCGAGGCGTACACCGGGGGCACCCATTACCACCGCGCCATCGCGGCCCTCTGCACCGCGCGGTTGCTCCTCCCGATCGTGGCCGCGGGCGACGAGGGCGAGCCGGGGTCGGGGCCGGACCCTGATCGTCACGCCGAGATGGCGGCCGTCCTCGTCCGGTCGGACGCCGGGGCCACGGCCGTCCCGGTCTTCACGGGCATCGACTCCCTGCAGGCCTGGAAGCCGGACGCCCGTCCGGTGCCCTGCACGCTCGACGACGTGGCGGCCACGGCCATCGAGACGAAGTCGACCGCCGTGCTGATCGACCTGCCGGGCCCTCACCCGCTGGTCATCGAGGCCGCGCTGATCGAGGAGCTGGCCCAGGGGCACCGCCTCGTCGAGTTGCCGGATGGGGGCTTCGGTTGGATGTTCCTCGACCGGGGCGACGAGGCCGCGAGGGGACACGACAGCGGCCACACGCACGACGGCCCGTAGGGGCGCGGCGGCACGAACGCAGCGGTCCCGCCCGGGAGAACCCCGGACGGGACCGTTGTCATGTCCGCTCGGTCAGGACGTGGCCTTCGTGAACGTGTCGTTGACGAGCTTCGCCGAGCCCTGGGCGGTCGCGTAGTTGATCTGGCCGCCCTGCATCCAGATCTTCTCCATCTGGTCGATGGTCGCCGGCTGCGGGGCCAGCTTGGCGTCGAACGAGTACTGCGGGGTCGCCTTCACGACGGCGACGTCCTGGTTGGTCGCCTTCGCGAGGATCGCAAGGTTCTCCTCGCTGGTCGCCCCGTCGCTCTGGAGGTCGGCGGCGCCCTTGGCGATGGCGTCGAAGAACTTCTGCGCCGCGGGGGTCTTGGCGAAGTCAGGGCCGTACATCAGCCCCGAGGAGCTGACGCCCTTGGCCGGGACGCCGATGAGCGTGCCGACCTTGTCCGCCAGAATCCGGCCCGACACGGGGGCGGACGCCAGCGCCGCATCGACGGCGCCGGTCGAGAGCGCGTTCGGCATGTCGGGGGTGGAGAGGTTGACGATCTCAACGTCCTTGAGCGTCAGGCCCTCCTCAGCAAGGATCGACGCCACGAGGAAGCCACCGGTGGCGCCGGGGCCGCCCGCGGCGGCGATCTTCTTGCCCTTGAGGTCGGCGACCTCGGTGACGGCGGCGGATTCGTACGCCTTCTGGCCGGCGATGAGCATGGTGGGCGACTTCTCGGGGTCACCGGTGTTGATGCCCATCGAGCCGACGACCTGGAACTCGAGTCCCTCGTTGCGGGCGTTGAACATGCCCGCGGAGAAGCCCGCGGCCAGCGCGTCCAGCTTGCCGGAGGCGAGCAGGGGGATGGCGTCCTGGCCGGACTTGACGGCCTCGAGTTCCACCTTCAGGCCCGCGTCGGTGAAGTAGCCCTTCTCCTGGGCGATGTACAGCGGGGAGAACAGGGTGGACGGCAGGTGCGCGACCTTGACCGTGGTCGTCCCGCCCTGCTGCGGGGCGCTGCCGGACGCCGCGGGCGTCCCGCTCCCGGTGCCGCAGCCGGCCAGGGCGAGGCCCAGGGCGACGACGAATGCTGCGATGCGCTTCACGAATGCTCCTTCGGATTCTGTGGTGAGGGTTGGCGGACGGGGGTCAGGACACCCGGCGTCCGCGGCGCCAGGGCAGGGCCCGACGCTCGAGGTAGGCGAACAGGGCGGTGAGGCCGGCGCCCAGCAGGGAGACCATGACGAGACCGACGTACATCTTGTCGGGCATGAACAAGGTCCAGCTGTTCCAGATGAGGTAGCCCAGGCCGGTGTTGGAGGCGAGCATCTCCACGGCGGTGATGACGATGACGCCCGTGCCGACGGCCACGCGGAACCCGGCGAAGATGTAGGGGAGTGCCCCGGGCAGGATCACGAACCGGAACCGGTCCAGGCCCCGGGCGCCGTAGGCGCGGGCGGCCTCCAGCAACTTCGCGTCGATGGCGTGCACCCCGGCCACGGTGTTGATCTGCATGATGAAGAACACGCTGATGACCACCGACAGGACACGGGGCGTCTCGGTCAGGCCGAAGATGAACAACAGGATCGGGAGGATGGCCACCTTCGGTAGCGCGTAGAGCGCCGAGAAGGTCGGGCCGAGGGCCGCGTTGAGCGCGCGGGAGGTGCCCATCAACAGGCCGACCGCCACGCCGAGCAGGCCGCCGATCGCACCACCGGCGGCGAGGCGGGCCAACGTGGCCAGGGTGTGCTCGCCCAGCGAGCCGTCCGCCGCCATCGTGGCCGCTTGGTCCGCCACGTCGGACGGCGAGGAGAAGACACGCACGTCGATCCAGCCGAGCCGTGAGGCGACTTCCCACAGCAGGAGCAGGGCGACCGGCGTCCCGATCGCCAGGACGAGGTCGCGGGTGCGGAGGCGGCGCTCGGTGGCGCGGACGTCGAGCGCGGCGGCCTCGGTGCGGACGATGCGGTCGCTCATGCGACTTCCTCGCTGGCTCGGACGTCGTCCTTCAGCAGGCCCCAGATGCGGTGGCGCAGTTCCATGAAGGCAGGGTCCCGCTCGATCCCGACGGTGCGCGGGCGCGGGAAGGGGACCACGAGGTCCTCGGTGATGCGCCCGGGGCGCTTCGACATCACGATGATGCGGTCCCCCAGGAGGATCGCCTCCTCGATGTCGTGGGTCACCATGAGGACGGTCTTGCGCTCGGACTGCCACAGCGCGAGCAGTTCCTCCTGCATGAGTTGGCGGGTCTGGGCGTCGAGGGCGCCGAGGGGCTCGTCCATGAGCAGCACGGAGGAGCCGGTGGCGAACGCGCGCGCGATCGCCACACGCTGGCGCATGCCGCCCGACAGCTGGTGGGGGTAGTGACCGGCGAAGGACGTCAGGCCGACCCGGGCGACCCAGTCGCGGACGCGCTCACGGCGCTCGCTGCCGGCGACCCCGGACATCCGCAGGCCGAAGCCGACGTTCTGCTCGACCGTCATCCACGGGAACACGCCGTGCTCCTGGAAGACGAAGGCCTCCGGGATGCGCTCGCCCCCGCTGCGTCCGACCACCGAGCCGGAGGTCGAGGACTCCAGACCGCCCATGATGCGCAGCAGCGTGGACTTGCCGCAGCCCGACGGACCGACGATGCAGGTGAAGGAACCGGGCTCGAGCGTGAGGGAGACCCCGTCGAGTGCCCAGACCGGGTCGGCCCCGGAGAAGAACACCTTCGAGACGTCCCGTGCCTCACGATTCGCCACCCCTGCCATGCACCCTCCCGGTTGATCCGTGCCGTCAGGCCTGTCACCCTAGGCGGTGGCGACGCGGCCGCCGCAACGGACCCACATCGTGGTCCCGACAAGCCAGGGAGTGTGAGAAGGTCCCGATTGGGCGTGGCGGGGCCCGTCGGCTACAATGAAACGGTTCGACCTCCCGTCAGGGTGGTCCGTGGCAAGTGGAGTCGCCAAGCTCCCACCCGCATCAGCATCCTGATCGGGTCCAGGTGCCCTCGCCTCGAGCGGGGTGAGTGCCGTCGGCTTGGGCTTCCGTGTGCTGCGGAGGCCCTTTTCGTTTGGTCGGCACCACCACCACGAACCATGGAGGAACACATCAGCACCGAACCGCGCATCAACGAGCGCATCCATGTGAACGAAGTCCGACTTGTTGGCCCCAACGGCGAACAGGTGGGCATCGTGCGCATCGAGGACGCCCTGCGCCTGGCTCGTGAGGCGGACCTCGACCTGGTCGAGGTAGCCGCGCAGGCCCGTCCGCCGGTCGCCAAGCTCATGGACTACGGCAAGTTCAAGTACGAGTCCGCGCAGAAGGCGCGTGAGAGCCGCAAGAACCAGGCGAACACCGTCATCAAGGAGATGAAGCTCCGCCCGAAGATCGACGAGCACGACTACGAGACGAAGAAGGGCCACGTCGTCCGCTTCCTCAAGGCCGGCGACAAGGTGAAGATCACCATCATGTTCCGAGGTCGTGAGCAGAGCCGTCCCGAGCTCGGGTTCAACCTGCTCAAGAAGTTGGCAGACGACGTGGCCGAGGACGGCGTCGTCGAGAGCCAGCCGCGCCAGGACGGCCGCAACATGCTCATGGTGCTGGCCCCGACCCGCAAGAAGGCCGAGGCGCGTGCGGAGGGGGAGGCCGCCAAGCAGGCCCGCATGTCGGAGCGACAGGCGAACGCCGAGGAGGAGGCGCGCCAGCTCGCCGAGCACCGCGCCGCCGAGCAGGCGACGGCCCAGCCCAAGAAGCAGAGCCGCCGCAACGAAGCGCTCGACCCCGACATCGACCTGTAAGAGACACGGGACCTCGACGCGGCCCAACCGACGTCGGACCCACGAACGCGAGTTCACGAGAGAAAGAGAGCGGCGCCATGCCGAAGATGAAGACGCACTCCGGTGCCAAGAAGCGTATCCGGGTCACCGGCAGCGGCAAGCTGATGCGTCAGCGCGCCGGCAAGCGGCACCTCAACGAGCACAAGCCCACCAAGCGCACCCGTCGCCTCAGCAACGACGTGCTGCTGTCCCCGGCCGACACCCGTACTGCTCGCCGCCTGCTCGGCAAGTGACCCGCTGACCCGACTTTCGTAACACACAAGGAGAAACACCATGGCACGCGTCAAGCGCGCAGTGAACGCGGCGAAGAAGCGCCGCGAGGTGCTGGACATCGCGTCCGGCTATCGGGGGCAGCGGTCGCGCCTCTACCGTAAGGCCAAGGAGCAGGTGCTCCACAGCTACACGTACAGCTACGCCCACCGCAAGGACAAGAAGGGCGACTTCCGTTCGCTGTGGATCCAGCGCATCAACGCCGCCGCCCGCGCCAACGGCATGACGTACAACCGTTTCATCTCGGGCCTCAAGGCCGCCGGCGTCGAGGTCGACCGCAAGATCCTCGCTGACCTTGCCGTCACCGACGAGAACGCGTTCGCGCAGCTCGTCGACCTGGCCAAGGCCAACCAGCCTGCGGCCGCCTGAGGTCACACTCGAACGCCGAGCGGCAGCTCCCGGGTCCACTCCCGGGGGCTGCCGCTTCCGTTCCGGTCGGGTGTGGCAAGGTGAACCTTGGACGATGTGAGGATGGAAAGCGATGACTGACCGGATTGAATTGGACGAGCCCAGCCAAGCCGTGCTGCGCGAGGCACGCAGCCTGCTCCGCCGCAAGGAGCGGAAGGAGAGCGGCGAGTTCCTCGTGGAGGGCCGGCAGGCCGTCCGTGAGGCGCTCAGGACGCCCGGCGTCGTGAAGTGCCTGTTCGTCCGGTGGGCCTCCGTCCACGACAACCTCGACCTGGTCGACCTGGCACGTGACAACGATGTCCAGGTGTTCGCCGTGAGTGAGCAGAACCTCGCCACCATGTCCGACACGGTCACGCCCCAGGGCGTCATCGCCGTGGCCCGCAACATCGACGTCACCCTGTCGGAGGTGCTGGGCACGCGGCGAAAGGATCCCTGCCAGGAGAAGAAGAAGCACCAGCGCAAGGACGTCGCCCTCATCGTCATCTGCGCGCAGATCCGTGACCCCGGGAACGCCGGCACCGTGATCCGTTGTGCGGACGCCTTCGGCGCCGATGCGGTCATCCTGAGCACCGACTCCGTGGAGGTGTACAACCCCAAGACGGTCCGCGCCAGTGTGGGCAGCATCTTCCACCTACCGATCGTGACGGGCGTCGACCTGGAGCAGGCCATCGGCGCGTGCCGCGCCGCCGGGATGCAGGTGCTCGCCACGGACGGTGACGCCGGTGTGGACCTGACCGACCTGGACGACGAACTCGCGCGCCCGACCGCTTGGGTGATGGGCAACGAGGCATGGGGCCTGCCGAGCGAGCACCTCGCGCTGGCCGATTCCACCGTCGCGGTCCCGATCTACGGCCACGCCGAGTCGCTGAACCTGGCGACGGCCGCCGCGATCTGCCTGTACGCCTCGGCGTCCGCGCAGCGCGCTTCGAACTGACGCTGCACGGAACTGACGCGGCACGGAACTGACGCCGCACGACTGACGTAGGAGGCGGGGGAGACCCGCGCCTCGACCACGATCGACAAGGAGGGCCCATGTCGGGGCCGAACGACAATTACGACCCGAAGCAGGTCGCCGCGCTCAGCGCGGAATCCCTGGGCGCCATCGTCGCGGACGCGCTGGCGGCGTTCGCGGCGGCGTCCGACAGTGCGGCACTGAAGGAGGCGCGCCTGGCCCACGCCGGTGAGCGCGCCCCGATCGCGCTCGCGAACCGCGAGATCGGCGCCCTGCCGCCTGCCGCCCGCAAGGAAGCGGGCCAGCGCATCGGCGCCGCCCGCGCCCGCATCACCGAGGGCTTGGCCGCCCGCCAGCTCGAGGTCGAGACCGCCGAGCTGGAGCGGGCCCTGGTCGAGGAGACCGTGGACGTGACCCTGCCCGTCGCGCTCGCCCCCGAGGGCGCGATCCACCCGATCACCGGCCTGATGGACCTCATGGGCGACGTCTTCGTCGCGATGGGGTGGGAGGTCGCCGAGG
This sequence comes from Propioniciclava sp. LT432, assembly GCF_059515965.1. Classification (NCBI taxonomy): domain Bacteria; kingdom Bacillati; phylum Actinomycetota; class Actinomycetes; order Propionibacteriales; family Propionibacteriaceae; genus Propioniciclava; species Propioniciclava sp. LT432. The sequence continues at coordinate 162,415 of NZ_JCAKNE010000002.1, forward strand.
GTCCCGAGGCGGAGGCCGAGTGGCTCAACTTCGACGCCCTGAACATCGGCGCCGACCACCCGGCGCGCGGCGAGTCCGACACCCTGTTCGTCGCCCCGCACGACAGCCACGTGGTACTGCGCACGCACACGTCACCGGTCCAGATCCGGTCGCTGCTCGACCGGGAGCTGCCCGTCTACGTGGTCTGTCCCGGCAAGGTGTACCGCGCGGACGAGTTCGACGCGACCCACGTCCCGGTCTTCCACCAGATCGAGGGCCTGTGCGTCGACAAGGGCATCACCATGGCGCACCTCAAGGGAATGCTGGACCACCTCTCCCGCGAGATGTTCGGCGACATCCGGACGCGCTTCCGCCCGAACTACTTCCCCTTCACCGAACCGAGCGCCGAGTACGACCTTGAGTGCTTCGTCTGCCACGGCGCCTCCGTCGGCAACCCTGACGCCCCGTGCCGCACCTGCCACAGCGAGGGCTGGATCGAGTGGGGCGGCTGTGGCGTCGTCAACCCGCGCGTGCTGGAGGCTGCTGGCATCGACTCCAGCGTGTACTCCGGCTTCGCGTTCGGCATGGGCATCGAGCGGACGCTGATGTTCCGCAACAGTGCCGCCGACATGCGCGACATGGTCGAAGGGGATGTCCGGTTCTCGAGGATGCTGATGGGAGAAGCACGGTGAGGGCAACCAAGAGCTGGATCGCCGAGTACGCGGACCTGCCCGCCGGGCTGGACGCCTGGCAGTTGGCGGACGCGCTCGTGAGCGCGGGCCTGGAGGTCGAGCAGGTCGAGAGCATCGGCGGGGACGTCACCGGGCCGGTTGTCATCGGGCGCGTCGTCGGTTTCGTCGAGGAGACGCAGAAGAACGGCAAGACCATCCGCTGGTGCCACGTCGACGTCAGCGCCGAGCACGCACCCGAGTCAGCTCCCGGCCCGCTGGTCAAGGGCGACGAGGTCGCCCCGCTGCCGGGCGGGTACTGGCCGCGCGGCGTCATCTGTGGCGCGTTGAACTTCGTCGCGGGCGACACCGTCGTCGTGGCGCTGCCGGGGGCCACCCTGCCCGGCCCGTTCCCCATCGGGTCGCGCAAGACCTACGGCCACGTCTCCGACGGCATGATCTGCGCCGAGGACGAGCTGGGCCTGGGCGAGGACCACCACGGCATCATGGTGCTCGGCGACACCGACGAGAACGGCAGGCCGTGGGTCCTCGGCGCCCCCGCGCTCGAGGCGATGGGGGTCGCCGACGAGGTCCTCGACATGCCGGTCACCTCGGACATGGGCCACTGCCTCTCGGTCCGTGGGCTGGCGCGGGAGGCGGCGCAAGCACTCGGCGTCGGTTTCCGTGACGTCATCACCCACGAGACCCCGGCCCCCATTCAGGGGGGCCATCCGGTGGTCCTGAAGTCCCAGGCGTGCCCGCTGTTCGTGGCGCTGACGATCGAGGGCTTCGACCCCGCCGCCGAATCGCCCGGCTGGCTGAAGCAGCGCCTCGCCGCCTGCGGCATGCGCTCGATCTCGCTGAGCGTCGACATCTCCAACTACGTGATGCTCGAGACCGGCCAACCGAACCACTGCTACGACGCCGACGCCCTCCAAGGTGCGATCGTCGTCCGCCAGGCCAAGCAGGGCGAGCGGATCACCACCCTCGACGACGTCGTGCGCACCTTGGACGAGGCCGACCTGGTCATCACGGATGACCGGGGGCCCATCGGCCTCGCCGGCGTCATGGGTGGCGAGGACACCGAACTGCGCGACACCACGACCCGCATCGTCATCGAGGCCGCCAACTTCGACCCCGTGACCATCGCGCGCACGTCGCGCCGCCACAAGCTGGGTTCGGAGGCGTCGCGTCGCTTCGAACGCTCGGTCGACCCGGGAGCGGCCTACGGCGCGGCCCGCCGCGTGGCCGACCTGCTGGTCGAGCTGGGTGGAGGACGCCTGGTGGCCGAGACCGTCGCGGGCGAGGTCCCGCCGATGCCGGTCACGACCATCGACGCGGACCTGCCCGAGCGCATCCTCGGCATGCCCGTTCCCGCGGACCGCGCCGTCGACATCCTCACGGCCTCCGGCGTCACGGTGGAGCGGACCTCGGCGGCGGGGGACGGCGAGACGCTCACCCTGACCCCGCCGACGTGGCGCGCGGACCTGACCGACCCGTACGACTACGTCGAGGAGGTCGGCATCAAGGTCGGCTACGAGCACCTGCCCTCGATCGTTCCGCCGGCCCCGGTGGGCCGCGGCTTCACCGAGGAGCAGAGGCTCCGTCGCGCCATCGGCCGTGCCCTGGCCACCGCGGGTTTCGTCGAGGTGTTGACCTTCCCGTGGTCGTCGGCCGCCGACGCGGACGCGCTGGGTCTGGACGAGGACGACCCGCGTCGTCGCACCGTCGCCCTGAGCAACCCGCTCGCCGAGACGGCCCCGCTCCTGCGGACGTCGATCCTGCCGGGGCTGTTCGGCGCCGTGGCGCGCAACGCGTCCCGCGGCGCCGACGACCTCGCGCTGTTCGAGGCCGGCCGCGTCTTCTTCGCGTCCGAGACCGGCGAGGCGGCACCGCTGCCCGCCGTGACCGGCCGACCGAGCGACGACGAGTTGGACGCCATCGAGCGGGCTCTCCCGTGGCAGCCGCGCAACCTCGCCGCGGTCGTCACCGGCTCGTGGTTGCCGGCCGGGTGGCAGGGCGCTGCGGTGCCCGCGTCCTGGACCCACGCCATCGCGTTCGCCGACGTGGCCGCACGGGTCGTCGGGGTGCGCCTCGAGCGCCGCGCCGCCAGCCAGGCGCCGTGGCACCCGGGGCGCTGCGCCGAGTTGCTCGTCGGCGACACCGTCGTCGGCTACGCCGGTGAGGTGCACCCCAGCGTGGTCAAGGCGTTCGACCTCCCGGCGCGGACCGCGGCCGTGGAGCTCGACCTCGACCTGCTGGTCTCGCTGTCGCCGGGTGCCGGGACCCTCGTCCCGGTGTCAGCGCACCCGGTGGCGAAGGAGGACATCGCCCTCATCGTCGACCAGGACGTGCCGGTCGCCGACCTGCAGGCCGCCGTCGCCGACGGTGCGGGAGAACTGCTGGAGTCCGTGCGGCTGTTCGACATCTACCGGGGCGCCCCCGTGCCCGACGGGATGAAGTCGGTGGCCTTCGCGTTGCGCTTCCGGGCGTCCGACCGCACCTTGACCGACGCGGACGCCGCGGCCGCGCGGGACGCGTCCGTGGCCGCCGCCGTCCAGCGATTCGGGGCCCAGTTGCGCGCCTGACCGGTCCCACGCGACGGGGCTTCGGCACGGTGTGCGACGATGGGGGCGCCATGTCGCTGATTCCCTTCCTGCCGCCCGACGGCACCGCCGACCCCGACGACCTCGAGAGCGGCTTCGTCGCGTGGGCCACAGGAACTGGGCTGAGCCTCTACCCGCACCAGGAGGAGGCGCTGCTCGAGCTCCTCACGGGCTCGAACGTCATCGTCACCACCCCCACGGGCTCCGGGAAGTCCCTGATCGCGGCCGCGGCGCACTTCACGGCGTTCGCGCAGGGCCGGCGCACGTACTACACGGCCCCGATCAAGGCCTTGGTCAGTGAGAAGTTCTTCGCGCTGGTCGACACGTTCGGCGCCGAGAACGTCGGCATGGTCACGGGCGACGCCTCGGTGAACGCGGACGCCCCGGTCGTGTGTTGCACCGCCGAGATCCTGGCCAACATCGCCCTGCGCGAGGGCCGGGACGCCGACGTCGGCCAAGTCGTCATGGACGAGTTCCACTTCGTCGCCGACCCGGACCGCGGCTGGGCGTGGCACGTTCCGCTCGTGGAGCTCCCGCAGGCCCAGTTCCTCATCATGTCCGCGACGCTCGGCGACGTGTCGCGCCTGGCCGCCCAGCTCGAGGACGCCACCGGGCGGGACACCGCGGTGATCGGCGGCGTCACGCGTCCGGTGCCGTTGAACTACACGTGGTCGCTCGACCCGATCCACGAGACGATCGGCTCCTTGGTCGCGACCCACCAGGCGCCGGTGTACGTCGTCCACGGCACGCAGGCGGCCGCGGTCGAGCGCGCGCAGGCCCTGCTCAGCCAAGGGGTCCTGGACGCCGAGCGCCGGGCCCCGCTGGCTGAGGAGCTCAAGGGCTTCCCGTTCGCTCCCGGCTTCGGCCAGACACTGAACAAACTGCTGCGTGCCGGGATCGCCGTCCACCACGCCGGCATGCTGCCGCGTTACCGCCGCCTGGTCGAGCGGCTGGCCCAGCGCGGGCTCCTCGCGGTGATCTGCGGCACGGACACCTTGGGCGTGGGCATCAACGTGCCGATCCGGACGGTCCTGTTCAGCGCGCTCACCAAGTTCGACGGACGTCGCCAGCGCGTCCTGCGGAGCCGCGAGTTCCACCAGATCGCCGGACGTGCCGGACGCGCCGGGTTCGACACCGTCGGCTACGTCGTCGCCCAGGCGCCCGAGCACGAGGTGGAGAACGCGCGCATCCTCGCGAAGTTCGCTGACGACCCGAAGAAGCTTCGTTCCGTCCGCCGGAAGCAGCCCCCCGAGGGCTTCATCAACTACACCGAGGCGACGTTCACCAAGCTGATCGAATCCCAGCCGGAGGAACTCCACCCGCGGCTCACGCTCAGCCATGCGATGTTGCTCAACCTGCTGCAGCGTGACGAGGACACCGGTACCGCCGTCCTCCGCTTGGTCGACTCGGTGCACCCGGACGCGGGCACCCGCCGACGCCTCATCAGGCGCGCCGCCCAGCTGGGTCGTTCCCTCATCCGGGCGGGTGTGGTCGAGCGCCTCGCGCACCCGACCGAGGGCGGACGCCGCTACGCCCTGGCCGTGGACCTGCAGCGCGACTTCGCCCTGAACCAGCCCCTGTCCGCCTTCGCGCTCGCGGTCATCGAGACGTTGGACACCGCTTCACCCGAGTACGCGCTCGACGTGGTCAGCGTGATCGAGGCGACGCTGGAGAACCCGATGGTGATCCTGCTCCAGCAGCAGTTCATCGCGCGCGGGGAGGCCGTCCAGGAGATGAAGGCGGACGGGCTGGACTACGACGAGCGCATGGACGCGCTCGACGAGGTCACCTACCCGCAACCGCTCGCCGAACTCCTGGACCACGCGCACCGCGTGTACGCGAGCGGGCACCCGTGGCTCGCCGAGACGCCCGTGAAGCCCAAGTCGGTCGTGCGCGACATGTACGCCCGCGGCATGACCTTCGGGCAGTTCGTGGCCCACTACAAGGTCCAACGCTCCGAGGGACTCCTGCTCCGCTACCTGTCGGACGCGTACCGCGCCCTCCGCCAGACGGTGCCGGAGTCGGCCCGGACGGAGGAACTCGCCGACATCATCGCCTGGCTGGGTGAGGTCAACCGCCTCACCGACTCCTCGCTCATCGACGAGTGGAACAAGCTCGCCAGCCTCACCGGCGGCGAGGTCGTCGCCCTCGACGAGGCTCCGCCGCCGAGCCGTCCGGTGACGGGCAACGAGCGGGCGTTCCGCGTGCTCGTTCGCAACGCGATGTGGCGACGGGTCGAGTTGATGGCCGACGACAACCTCGACGCGCTGGCGTCGCTGGAGACGGGGCAGTCGGTCGTCATGACCCGGCAGCACTGGGACGACGCCCTGGGTGACTACTGGGACGAGCACGACGAGATCGGGACGGACGCCGACGCCCGGGGACCGAAGTACTTCGACGTCACCCCGGGGAAGGCCGGGCGGACGTGGCAGGTGCGCCAGATCATCGCAGACCCCGAGGGCAACCACGACTGGGCGCTGCACGCGTGGGTCGACCTCGATGAGTGCGACGACGCCGGTGACCTCGTGTTGCACGTGACGGACTTCAGCCGGCAGGACTGACCTGGTGCCCCTCGGGAGGTCACGAAGGCAGCCCGGGGGTGGCAACGGGTCCGCCATGCGGGCCCAGTGACATCGCGCCTCCGAGTCAGGTCGTCGCGTCGGCGTCCGCCTCGGCCTAGACGCTCGTCACCCCGCCGACACGCCCGCCATCGGATCCACGCTCACCCCACGCCCAGGTATGAAGCCACATCACATCGTTACCCGGGGCCTCCAACCGAGGATCGGCGAGCACATCGGGCAGGCGACCAAGAGGAACGGCCAATCAAACTTGCTCACCACCCCCAACTGTGGTCGAGACGAGGTGTGCCTGTTTGGTCACATCGGCGCCCTCATGGGCCGATCGGCGTCGGTCTCCTTGACCCATCTTCTGGTGAGCGACAGCATCGGTCTCGTTGCCCATGTGCATCGCCATTCATCGCTGAACCTCTCCAGACCACCCATCTCCTCGTGATGATCAAAGGAAAACCTTACGAGTGACAGGCTCCTCAGGCCGAAACTCACATGAGAACTGAACCATCCGTTTACCTCAAGAAGAGAGCAGGATATGAATAGGGGCATTCTCCTGATCGGATCACTCGGAATTGTCATCGCCATTGCAGCCATCCCCGCTACCGCTGCGTCAGGAGCTGATCCTCGAGGCGTCTCGCTGCTGGAGAGAACCAATCCTCACATTTCAAAGAAGGTTATCGATCGGTTTCCAGAGCACCTCAAGAAGACCGACATCCGGATCTCGCCGGAGATCACAGTTGACACCCCCCTCGCGTACGCGGAGGATGGCAAGGCGCTGGAGGGTCAGACGAAAGAACAACAGGCCGCAGTTGCGAGTTGCCAGAAGGGCTTGGTGGTACCGGGCTATCAGGTTGACTACGGCACACGCATTGCTGCGGCCTGCGGGTACATTGGCTCATACGTCACGTCAACCAAGAGGTACAATTTCTGGCGTGATCCCATCTCCAGCGGGGTGGCCTGCTTCCAAGTAGAGGCCTACTACGATCCAATCCCTACCCCTGCCTACGATCCCAGGCCGTACTGGGCCTCGGGTCCGTGCAGTTCGGGTTCGACTGCTTCTGGAGTTACAGTTCCGTGGGGTCGTGTCGCCGCACTGCCCGCGGTCAGGGGAAGAACCGCGAGCGTTGGTGTCGGGTGGTCCGGCCTGTTCGAGTGATGAGGCAACCACCGGAAGACGAGATCACGGTAATGCGAAGGAGAGGTCTACCCAACGTGACGCATCGGACCCAGTCCTGGCGCCGTGAAGGACGCCTGCTCATCATTGCAGCGTCGATCCTCATCATCACCCATGCGGCAGCGACGATGGGGCATCTCCTCGTTCAAGAGATCTCTCCGGCGCAAGGGTGGGTGCAGCCTCTCTTGCTGCTTCTCAGTTCGGCCATTGCGGTTGTCCTCATGACTGCACCGGCGCTGCTGGTCGTGGGCCTACTGCTGCTTCGCTGGGCGGCACTCGAAGATGAGACCCACGGTGGCAAGGACCGAGTGAGCGCTGAAGACGATGAAGATCTGCGCCAAGCATGACTGGCGTTTGTTGCCAGACCAGTGGGAGGGGAGGACATCAGCCGTGTTTGCGGTGGCGTCGGAGGTCGAAGCGATCCCTGATGCCACGCCAGCTGAGATGAGGAGCGGCTTCACTGCGGCCAGCTGCCGGACCCAGCTGACAACGACGGTCGAAAGTTAGGTGTAGTTGCTCATGACGTTGGTGACACCAAGCTCATGAGCCGCAACAGTTAGGTCACTGGCGCCGGTCGAAAACTAGGCCACCTGACCACGATTGGACGGGTGATCTCGTTGGAAGACTGGGCACTGGTCAGGCAGCTGCACCGCAGTGGCGGGTTGTCGCAGCGGGCGATCGCGAAGCAGTTGGGGCGGTGAGTGCTTGATTCCGGACCAAGAGCCCCAAGGGTAGGATTCCCTGGAGATTGGGAACGGAATTGATGGCCCCGAAGAAGTTCAGTCCTGAGTTCAAGTCCGAGGTGGTGCGGGCGGTGATCGAGTCGTCCCGGACGATCGCCGAGGTGGCCCGCGAGTTCGGCGTCGGCCCTGAGACACTGCGCAATTGGGTGAATGCGTACCGGCCTGAGCACGCCGACGAGACGCCCGAACTGAACGAGAACGAACGCCCCGAGTTGGCCCGGTTGCGGAAGGAGAACCGCGAGCTGAAGGCGGAGCGTGAGTTCTTGGGAAAAGCGGCGGCTTATGTGGGTGATGTCTGTCAAGCGGGGGTTTGATCGAGGCGTTCGAGGAGGTTGGTGTAGACCTCGGCGCGGCGGGTTTGGCCTTTGGCGCAGGCGTCGTCGCGTTGGGCTTGCAGGGTGGGGCGGTGTTCGATGGTGGTGAAGAACATGGTGCAGGACTCGCAGATGGTTTCGTAGCGGCAGTCGAGCTCGATCGGGCGGGCGCAGTAGCCGTTGCCGAGTAGACGCTTGCTTACCTCAGCGTGCAGGCTGGTCATGGCTGGTCCGGCCGCGTCGGCGGGTAGGCGCACACCTGTTGCGCGCTTGGTGCCGGTGGCGCTCTTTGCGACATCTGTCGTGGTGGGTGTGGTCGTGGCGTAGAGGGACTCGATCTTGCGGGTGACGTTGAAGTATTGGTCGGCGACGGTGCGGTCCCCGATCCGGGCGTAGACCATGGTCATGGACAGGTCAGCGTGTCCGAGCAGAGCGGCGATGGCTTCCAGGCTCATGCCGCGGTTGATGGCTTGGGTGGCAAGGGTGTGACGCAGTTGGTGGGGGTGGACGTGGCCGAGCCCGGCACCGGATGCGGCCTTCGCGACGGCCTTGTCGATGCGGGTCGGTGGGATCGGGCGGCCCCGGTCGAGTAGGAGCAGGTCGCTGGCCTGCCAGTCGGGACGGTCGGCGAGCCAGTCGTCGATCAGGGTCTTCAGCTGCGGGTCCAAGGGGATGTACCGGTCGTTGTGGAGCTTGCCGATGGGGGTGCGCAGCCAATAGCCGGTGCCGATCTGGACGACGGCGTCGATGGTGAGGCCGAGCAGTTCACCGCGCCGCATCCCGGTACGGGCCAGGGTCTGCACGATGAGCCGGTCGAGTCGGTTCGGCAGTGCTCGGGCGGCAGCCATGAACGCGGCTGCCTGGGCGTCGTCGAGGAACTTCGGAAGTGGCTTGTCCAGGCGGGGACGGTCGTCGCGGTACACGGGTACCCGGGCGGGGACGTCGTCGTAGCCCCACTCGATGATCCGGGTGAAGAACGAGCGCAGGTGGCCCATGCGCATGGCCAGGGTCGTCTTGGTCAGCGGCTTGCCTCGGTGTCCCGGCCGTGCTGCGAGCCAGGTCTTGTAGCCCTCGACGTGTGCGCGATCGATGTCCGCGACCCGCACCACCAGGTGAACGTCGCCGTCGCCGCCGGGATCGGTGCCGTGCTGGTCGGCGCTGTGGTGGTGGATGAGGTAACCGGCGAACTGGCGGAGCGTGGTGTCGAACAAGGTGACCGACGCCGGGCGTAGTGACAGGGAGCATTGATGCAGGTAGCGACGCATTGTTGCGGTCATGACCGGGGCGTGGGCTTCGAGGTGGTCCCAGTCGACTTCGGCGACGGGCCGGTGAATCCAGCGTCGTCGCTTGTCCGGGGAGGGTGCTTGGCCACGGTGATGCATGAGCGCGTCGAGCCCGAACAGTGGGGTGGACAGTGACTTGTGCGGGATGGCGTCCTTGCCTGCGGTCACGGACTCGAAGAACACTGTTCGTGCCCGCTGGTAGGCGGCGGGGGTGAGCGCGTCGGGACCCGTACCGGCGATCACGGCAATGCGGGACAGGTGGGTCCACATGCGGCCGATCTCTTTGTCGCAGAACCCGAGCTGAGCGGCCTGGCCGTTGAACCGGTCGTACTGGTCGGGATAGGCGGTACGCAGGTAGACGCCCCAGCGGCATCCAGACCCCGTCACGAAGGCAGGATCGACACACAGGCCAGTCGCCACAGCAGCGTGGGCGGCAAACGACATGACCTCGCTTCGTACGGCCCGCCGGGTCATGACGTCGGCCGCGTTCCAAGCGGCAAGAGTGGTGAAACGCCGGTCGAACCCAGCCACGCCCTGGCGGCGGGTCTGGCGGGCTGCGGGCGTCGCGCCGGCCGCGATGTACGCGTCCGCGAACCAGCGCAGCACGTCGACCGCCTCAGCCACAGCACGGTCCGGCGATGACGTCGGCGCCGGGGACGCACTCACTGGGCCTGTAGAGGGGGTCACGACACCGCTCCGTTGTTGTCGTAGATGTCGGCGAGCACGGTCATGGCGTCGCGATACTGGTCGGCGAGCCAGTCGTTGGACAAGTGCAGGTAAAGGCGAGTCGTGTCGAGGTTCGCGTGCCCCGCCTGGGCCTGGATTGCTTCCAGGCTCATCCCAGCCTCACGCAGGCGAGTGAAGCACGTATGACGCAACTCGTGGCACGTCGCATGAGCGAGCCCGGCTCGGCGGCGGGCTCCGGCGAGGACCTCGTCAAGCCCCGCCGCCGTGAGCGGACGACCCCGGTTGGGGCCCTTCAACACCACGAACACGCGCTCGCCGTCGCCGTCGCGTGGCCGCTCGAGGGACAGGTAGGCGTGTAGGTGAGTGAAGAACAACGGATCGACCGGGACGATCCGTTCGTGACCGCCCTTGCCCGCACAGATGAACACGCGCTGGTCGCCTGGCTGGATATCGGTGAACCGCACGCCGAGGACTTCGCAACGCCGTAGCCCGGCGCGCAGCATGAGCGTGACCATCGCCAGGTCCCGTTGCGTGCGCAGCGCGTTCGTCAGCGCGACGGCCTCACCCGGAGCGAGGATGCGCGGCAGACGCTTCGGGGCCCGGACCAGCGGTGCCCCTCGCAGCGACCGTGTCCTAGGGGTGATCGATCGCGGGACGGGCTGGCGCTCGCACACGCCACGCGCGATGAGGTAGTCGAACAACGAGGTCACCGTCGCCAACCGGCGCTTGATCGTGGAGGCCGCCAACCCCTGCTCGCCATCGGACAGGCGCACCACGTTCCCACCACGTCGTGGCTGGCGTTGTGCCTCGATGAACGCCAACACGTCCGCAGTCCCCACGGCCAGCGGCCGCTTACCCACCACGGTAAAGAAGACCTTCAAGTCGAAAGCCTGCGCCGTCACCGAGTTCGGACGCAGCCGCGCCGCAGTGAACCGCAGATACTCATCCAACAGCGCGTCACCCAACTCGGGAGCGGCGCCGCGCGAGCGGGCAAGGACAGGCACGAACAACTCCATCAACAGCTCCAGCCACGAGAACGACGACCACATCGTCGACCCCGTCACGAACCGCCATCCACCCGGAGTCGAGATCACCTACATATCAAGCC